>DATJFP010000090.1 GCA_035495615.1 Verrucomicrobiia bacterium
CTCATGGTGCCGGGGCGCGGATTTTTCCTGAACAACGAATTGACGGATTTCGATGCCCAGCCGCGCGACGCCGAAGGCCGGCTCGCGGCGAATGCGGCGGGCCCGGGCAAGCGGCCGCGCAGCAGCATGAGCCCCACGCTCGTTTTCAAAAAGGACGGCAGGCCCGTCATGATCGTGGGTTCGCCTGGCGGCTCGAAAATCATCGGCGCGGTCCTGAACGTGATCGTGAACGTCCTCGATTACGGCATGACGCTGGACGAGGCCCTGAAAAGCCCGCGCGTCATCAACCGCGACGGGCCGGTCGAGCTCGAGGCGCCCCTTTCCGGCAATGCGGCGCTGAAGAAAAAACTCGCGGCCCAGGGGCTCAAGACCGAATTGGCCAAGCCGCTCGGCAACGTGCAGGCCATCGTTTTCCAGGAAGGCCAACTCATCGGCGGAAGCGACCCGCGCGGCAACGGCGCGGCCGAAGGATATGGAGAATTCTGATGAACCCTGAGCGCAAGGTTTTATATGAAGGCCAGTACATCCGGTTCGTGGCCAAAGGCACATGGGAATACGCGGAGCGGATCAACTGCAGCGGCATCGTTTTTATCGCGGCCGTCACCGATGACGACAAGATCATCCTTTGCGAACAGTTCCGGGTTCCCGTCGACCGCCACGTGATCGAGATTCCGGCGGGCCTGGTCAACGACGGCGTCGCCAAGCATGAGGAAACGCTGGAGGAAGCGGCCAAGAGGGAGCTCCTGGAGGAGACCGGCTACGAGGCCCAGAAAATGGTCCGGATGATCGAAGGTCCGGCCGCGGCAGGCTCTTCCTCAGCCATGATCGTTTTTTTCCGCGCGCTGGGCCTGAAAAAAGTCGCTTCAGGCGGAGGCGATGAAACCGAAAATATAGTTGTACATGAAGTGCCTTTGAAAGGCATTGACACGTGGCTTCAGACCATGGAAGAAAAGGGCAAGGCGATCGATCCCAAGGTGTTTACCGTCCTTTACCTGGTCCGGAGCACCCTTTACGGCGGAGTAAAATGAAACCTGTTTTCTGGGCGGTGGTTGTTTCGCTGGCATGCCTGTCGCTCTCCTGCAAGACCATGGAGCAGGAGAGGAGCTGGCCTACGCTTTATGAAAAATACGATCTTTACGCGACCGAGCTCCAGCACGCCGTGGAACGCGGGGAGATGACGATTTCCGAAGCCGAAACGCTTCGCCAGGAAGCTTATCGGGGTTATCTCAAGGACTTGGAAAAACAGCAGATCCTGGCCGAACACCGCAATTATTAGCTTTTGTCCGCAATCGGAGTTAAGATAAAGTGTCTTTCGAGACACTTCTGAGGAGGTTACTATGGAACCGTTGAATTTTCCTTCAAATGCCCAGTCGGGCGCGCCGTCGCTGATCCAGACGTACATGCAGCGTGTGTACCAGTGGATGGCGGCGGGGCTTGCCTTGACCGGGTTCGTGGCTTACTGGACTTCGGGAAACCTGGGCTTGGTGAAAGCTTTGTACGGCGGGCTGTTCTTTCCCGTCCTGCTCGTCGAGCTCGGGCTGGTGTTCTGGCTTTCATCCCAAGCCCAGAAAATTTCCGCGAAGGCCGCCGTGATTGGGTTCTCCATTTATTCGGCCCTGAACGGCATGACCCTTTCGTACATTTTTCTGGTTTATGCGCAGTCTTCCATCGCCACGGTTTTCCTGATGACCGCCGCGACGTTTGCCGGCGTCAGCCTCTACGGCTGGACCCTGAAAAGGGACCTCGGCTCGATGGGAAGTTTTTTCGCGATGGCGCTGATCGGGATCATCGTGACGAGCCTGATCAATATATTCTTGAAGTCCCCGGCCCTGGAATGGGTCATCAGCTATGCAGGTGTCGCGCTCTTCATCGCGTTGACCGCTTATGACACGCAGAAGCTGAAAGCTATTCACCAGAACTATCCGGACGCGCCTGAGCAGATGGCGGTCCTGGGAGCGCTCACGCTGTACCTGGACTTCATCAACATGTTTCTCTTCCTGCTCAGGATTTTCGGCCGCCGCAAATAATCCTGAGCCCGGCCATCGCCAGGCCGAGCATGAAAAGCATTGCGGATCCCGGTTCCGGAGCGTCTGCCCGGACCGGGGTCGAAGGCTCCGATCCCCCCGTTGGCTCTTGCTCCGTTTTCTTTTTTTCTTCCGCCGTGAATTCCAAATCTGAACGCAGCAGGTCCACTTTTTCAGAATTAAAGGAAGTCCTTTCCGACAGGAATACGTCGAACGACCACGGCGAGCCGTTTTCGATTTCCGCGAGCACACTGACCGGAAGCGCCCACGAATTCTTCAGGGGCTTGGTCTGGCTGTCCCCCAAAGTGCCCAGCAGGGTGCTCTGGCCGCTGAAGGCCTGCCAGATTTCCGCGGTGGGCCCGAGGTTCTGATTGCCGGAGTGCGTCAGGGACAGCGTGGCTGAAGTCAGGGAATAAAGGCTCGCGTCAAAGCCCGTAAGCACGTGGGCGTAATGAAAGTCGAGATTATTCCCGGACGTGGTGTCGACTGCGGAGGTCGAGGCCGGAAACACAATTGTATTCGTGAAGGTCGCGGCGTGAACCGGCGCGGCCGTAAAAACGGCAAGCCCCAGGCAAAGCCCGAAGCCGTAAACAATCTTGTGAAACATAAAATCTCCTTGGGGGCAGGAGGCCCATGAATTTCTTTCGCTAGGAAAGAGGCGTCATAGTAACGACGGCTCCCGGAGGATGCCACGGGTTTATGAGGTTTTCCGGTTCTCCGGTCCTGACCGCGGGCCGTCCCGGATTGGCTGTTCAAGACAAGGCTTGGTCTTGTGATACAATGCGCCTAATTTCATGAAGGAGTCGGGAATGCCGGTTTTCGAATACCAGGAGCTTTACCCGCTTGCCAGGGAGACCACGCCTTACAAGCTGCTCACGCGCGAGCACGTGTCGACCGAAATGCTGGGCGGGCGGAAAATCCTGAAAGTAGCACCGGAAGCGCTCACGCTTCTGGCCAAGCAGGCTTTCTTCGACGTTTCCTTTTATCTCCGGCCCGGCCACCTGAAAAAAGTCGCCGCCATCCTCGAAGATCCCGAAGCCTCCGAGAACGACAGGTTCGTCGCGCTTACGCTTTTGAAAAACGCGGCCATTGCGGCCCAGGGCCAGCTTCCGAGCTGCCAGGACACGGGGACCGCCATCGTCGCCGCGAAAAAGGGCGAGGGCGTGTGGACCGGCGGTGAGGACGAAAAATACCTTTGCCGCGGCATCTTCGAGACCTTCGCGGAAAAAAACCTGCGTTATTCCCAGATGGCGCCGCTTTCCATGTTTGACGAAAAAAATACGGGTACGAATTTGCCCGCGCAGGTCGAGATTTACAGCACGTCGGGAAGCGAGTACCGTTTTCTTTTTCTCGCCAAAGGCGGCGGCTCCGCGAACAAGACCTTCCTTTACCAGGAAACCAAAGCGCTTCTCAACGAAAAGTCGCTCCTGGAATTTTTGAAGACCAAACTTTTTTCCCTCGGCACTGCGGCCTGCCCGCCGTACCACATCGCGGTGGTGATCGGCGGCACGAGCGCCGAAGCCACGCTGAAAGCCGTGAAGCTTGCGTCCGCGGGCTATTACGACGAACTTCCCGCCTCCGGCAATGACAAAGGCCAGGCCTTCCGCGACCGGGAATGGGAGGAAAAGGTTTTCCACCTCGCGCAGGAAAGCGGCATCGGCGCGCAATTCGGCGGCAAATATCTCGCGCATGACGTGCGCGTCGTCCGCCTTCCGCGGCACGCGGCGTCCTGCCCCGTGGGCCTGGGCGTCAGCTGCAGCGCGGACCGGAACATCAAAGCCAAGATCACCGAAGAGGGCATCTTTCTCGAGCAGCTGGAAACGCATCCGGAAAAGTACGTGCCGGACGAAAAGGCGTTGAAACTGAGCGCTCCGATTGCGGTAAATCTCGACCGGCCCATGGAAGAAGTGTTGAAAGAGCTTGGCCGCTATCCCGTGAAGACGCGGCTTGTGCTTTCCGGCACGCTGATCGTGGCGCGCGACGTGGCGCATGCGCGCATCCAGAAAATGATCGACGAGGGAAAACCCATGCCCGACTATTTCAAGAAACATCCGATTTATTATGCCGGCCCGGCCAAGACACCCGAAGGCATGGTGACGGGCAGCTTCGGGCCCACGACGGCCGGGCGCATGGACGGCTACGTGGAGAAATTCATGGCGCTCGGCGGCTCGCGCATCATGCTGGCCAAGGGCAATCGCTCGCCGAAAGTGGCCCAGGCCTGCAAGCGCTACGGCGGCTTTTACCTCGGCTCCATCGGCGGGCCGGCCGCGATTCTGGCCAAGGAAAACATCCTGTCGGTCGAAATCGTGGATTTCGAAGAGCTCGGCATGGAAGCCGTGCGCAAGATCAAGGTGAAGGATTTTCCCGCCTTCGTGGTCTGCGACGATAAGGGCAACGACTTTTTCGCGGGCATGGCCATGGGCGTGGAAAAATAACCGGATTTGACAGCGCCTGGCGCGAGGCATAAAATTCTCGGCATTGGTTTCTGAGGGGCTCATGATCGAAGTTGAAAAACTCAGCATGCGGTACGGCCACTTCACGGCCCTGAACGAAATTTCTTTTCAGGTCCGCGAAAAGGAAATCCTTGGCCTTCTCGGGCCCAACGGCGCGGGTAAGACGACGGCCATGCGCATCATGACCACTTACCTGCATCCGTCGTCGGGCACGGTTCGCGTGAACGGCGCGGACATCCTGAAACATCCTCTCGAAGCGCGGCGCAGCATGGGCTATCTTCCGGAAACCGCGCCTCTCTACCTCGACATGAGGACCGACGAATACCTCGACTTTGTCGGCCGCGCGCGCGGCCTTCAGGGCAGCCGCCTTAAAGAACGCCTCGACTGGCTGCAGCAGGCCTGCGAAATCAAATCCGTGTGGAAGCACAACCTGTCGGAACTTTCCAAAGGCTTCCGCCAGCGCGTGGGCCTGGCGCAAGCGCTCATCCATGATCCCAAAGTCCTGATCCTGGACGAGCCCACGTCCGGCCTGGACCCGCTTCAGATTATGGGCATCCGCGACCTGGTGCGCGACCTCGCCAAGGAAAAGACCATTATTTTTTCCACGCACATCCTGTCGGAAGTCGAAGCCATGGCCGACCGCATCGTGATCCTGAACGAAGGCCGCATCGTGGCTCAGGGTTCGCGCGAGGAGCTGGCGCAGAAAGTCCGCGAGCAGGGCGAAGCAAGGCCCGCGCTCACGCTCGAAGACATCTTCATCGCGCTCCTTCGCCCGAAAAAGACGGGGGCCGTGCATGTCTAACCTGACCACGGTCTTCCGCCGCGAAATCAACGCCTATTGGAATTCCTCCATCGCCGCGATTTTCATCATCGTGTTCGTCCTGATCAATGCCGGGCTTTTCATGACTCAGTTCTTTCTCGTGGGCCGCGCGGAGATGCGCTCGTTTTTCATGATGCTGCCGTTTCTGTTGTCCGTTTTCCTTCCCGCCGTCACCATGCGCCTCTGGGCCGAAGAAAAGCGCGGCAACACGCTGGAACTTTTGCTGACGTTTCCGATGAGCACGCACGCGCTCGTCCTCGGAAAATTCCTGGCGAGCTTTGTGTTTTACCTCGCGGCGCTCGCGGCCACGCTTCCTGTGGCAGTCATGCTGCGCGCGCTCGGGACGCCGGACATGGGCGCGATCCTGGGAGGATACCTGGGCTCGGCTTTTCTGGGGGCTTTTTACCTGGCCATCGGCATTTTTGTTTCCGGCCTCGTCGCGGACCAGATCGTGGCGTTTATCCTGGCCATGCTGGCCTGTTTCGCGCTGCATCTTTTGGGCATGGAATTTTTGTCCGCCTCGATCGACGGATGGTGGCCGGGGCTCGGCACGTTCCTCCAGGAATACGTGGGCTCGGCTTCCCGCTTCGAGGCGTTCGGCAAGGGCGTGATCGACGGCCGGGACCTGATCTATTTCGCGCTGGGCACGGGGTTGTTCCTGTCGCTGAACGGCTTTTGGCTGGAAGGCCGCATGCGCCCGCGCGCGAAAGCGATTTTCGCTTCGGCCGCGGCGATCGGCTGCGGCATTTTTCTCATGACCAACTGGTTTCTCGGGGACGTGCATCTCGGCCGTTTCGACCTGACGCGCGGCAGGCTCTACACCGTGTCGGACGCGACCGTGAAAATTTTCCACGACCTCAAGGCGCCGGTCCTGGCGAAACTGTACATCTCTCCGTCGGAGAAAATGCCCGCGGGCATGAAGACCCTCGAACAGGACGTGGTGGGAAAGCTCGAAGAATTCCGCGTGGCTTCGGGCGGACGCTTTCAATATAAGGTGTTCCACATGGAAGCCGCCAACATCACCGATCCCGAAGCCGCGGCGCAGCAGGGGCAGGAATCGGCCGAAGCCAAGGCCCAGAACAAAGGCATTGTCCCGTTCCAGGTCCAGTCCGTGGAAGCGGACGAAATGGGCGTGCGGCTGGTTTATTCCACGCTCACGCTGGCGTATAAAGAAAAACCCGAAGAAGTCATCCCGCAGATCATGCCTGACAGTATTTATAATCTCGAATATCTCGTGGCCTCGAAAATTTTCCGCATGACGCTCGCGGAAAAACCCAAGATCGCCATGGTTGCGCCTTTCCAGGAACAGGCCATGGACCCGAACATGGCTGCGCTGCTCATGCAGCTGGGCGGCGGCAAAATCCCGGACCGCTACCGCCAGGACGAATACCAGATCGTGAACGCCATGCTCGAAGAAGAAGGCTACGAAGTCGCGCGGGTCCGGCTGGACGAGCAGGAGCCCCTTCCCGAAGGCGTGAAGACGTTGATCGTGCTGGAACCGACAGAGCTCACCGACCGCCAGCGTTTCGAGATCAACCGCTTTCTCGTGGGCGGCGGTTCGGTTTTCCTGGGCGTGCAGCAATACGAATTCGATTATGATCCCACGGGCGGCCGGCTGAAAATCGTGGGCCGCGCCAAGAAGCCGGAGATCAACCCGCTGCTGGAAGCCTGGGGCGTGGAGCTCGATGCCAACGTGCTCGCCGACGAGCAGAACGAAGTCATTTCCATCGCAGGCGGCGCGCAGCTCGGGCCGTTTGCGATCTCGGTTCCCGTGAAAGCGCCCATCCATATCCTGGTCGCGTCCGGGCAGATGAACAAAGACCTTTCGATCACCTCGCAGCTTCCGCCGCTTTTTTATCTGTGGGGCAGCGCGCTGAAACTCGACGCGGCCAAGCTGAAATCCGAGGGCCTGGAAACGAAAATGCTTTTCGAGTCCAGCGCGCATTCCTGGACCGTCCCGTTTTCCGAAGCGGGTTACGTGCCGCGCGATCTTACGCAGGATAAGGCCATCGAGCAGGGGCCTTTTCCTCTGGCCGTGTGGGTGAAGGGGCAATTCGCGGACGCTTACGCGGGCAAGCCGGTCCCGGCCTGGCCCGCGCCGCAGCCTGAGCCCGGAGCGCCCGCGCCCGAACCCCAGCCGCAGCCGACTCTGGCGCCGGTCACACCCGCGCCCGGAAATCTCATTGTGACGGGCGACGCGACCATGTTCCAGAAGCATTTGATCCAGGTTGGCGGGCACCTTAATTTCATCATGAATGCCGTCGACGTCCTGACGCTGGGCGAAGGCCTGGTTTCGATCCGTTCGAAGCAGGCCATGGACCCGACGCTCGGCAGGATCTCTACGGCTCAAAAACTTTTCTGGCGGCTTTTCGTCACGTTTTTCTCGCCGCTGGTCATTGCCGGGCTCTGGGCCATGCGCGTGCTTTGGAGAAGGCGCGCGAAACAGGCCTACGTCAAATCTCTCGCCGCTATCTCATGAAGTCCTCGCACGTTCTTGTCCTCGGGCTCATCCTTTTCTTTCTCGGCGTGGGCATCGCGATCAAGCAGCTGCGCCGGCCGGCGTACCTGGCGGCTTCGGCCACCACTTCTCTCAAAGCGGATTTCGATGCCGCCAAGGTTTCCAAGATCGTGATCGGCAAAGGCGAGAAAGCGTCTTCGATCGAGCTGGTTAAAGAAAAGGGATGGAAAATTTCCGGTGCCTGGAAAAGCGCCGCGGATAACCACAAAGTGGACGCCCTTCTCGGACGGCTGAAGTCCCTGGAAGGCGAGCTGCGCTCCACGGACAAGGCGCTTCTGGCCGATTACGGAATCGCAGACGAAGAAGCCTTTCACGTTCATCTTTTGGACGGCGATAAATCCCTGACGCATTTCCTGATCGGAGCGAAGTCCTCCGGGGCCGGCTCGGTTTTCGTGCGCCTGAAAGATTCGGCTGAGGTTTTTGCGGTGGACGAGCCGCTTCTGGAATCGCTCGGCGTCGAGAGTGGTCCTGAAGCGGGCGAGCCTCCGGCGGAATACTGGCATGACCTGAGATTCTTCCGCTCGGACACGTCGCTCGTGCGTGAAATCCAGGTCCTGAAGATGGGACCGGGCGAGCCTGTGACGCAGGCCGGCCTTGTCAAACAGCCTGCCGCCGCCGCGAAGCCCGAGGCCTGGGCCTTTTCCAAGATCGGCCATGCGTTCGCGCTGGACGAAAAAAAGGTCCAGGAATACCTGCAGTTTCTTTCCGGCGCCATGGGCATCCGCGCCGTGGATCCCAAAGCGGATTACGGGTTCCAGGCGCCGCTTTGGAAAATCACCGTGACCCTGGAGGGGACGGACGCGGCCGTGATCGAGATCGCCGCGAAACCGGGCCAGGCCGAGCAGTATTTCATCCGGAACTCGCTGTATCCCGAAGAAGTTTTTGAAATTCCGTTTTACACGGTGGAGCGCATTGCCGTGAAAGACGCCTTCTTTTATCTGGATAATCCTTTCGGAATCCGCAGCTCGGAGGTCAAGGAAGTCCTGCTCCGCCGCGGCGGCAAGGAAGTCTTCCTGAGCAAGACGGAAGATAAAAAGGCCCTCTTCCAAAAGGAGCTCAGGCTCCTGGAAGACCTGGACGAAAAGGTCGCGCCGGTAGAAAAGGAAAATGTCACGCCCGCTCTTTTTCCGGAAGCGCCAGACTCCATCGAGGTGAGGCCTACTTATGGAAAAGCCTGGGTACTCGAATTCGGCGGCCCGGCCGCGGGCCGGGAAGGCTCCCGCGCGCTGCGCGTCAAGCGCACGGAAACGGTTTTTTCGGTGCCGGACACGTTTGTTTCCGAACTCTTCTCCGCGGTAGAAAAAGCCGCGGAAGAGGCGGCTCCTTCGCCTGCGGCTTCTCCCGCCGCTGCCGCTGCGTCGCCCGCCGCTCCGGAACCCCAGCCCTCGGCGTCCGTGCCTTCCGCGTAATTTCCCTACTGGCAGGGCCTTTTAAAGAAGGGTATAATGCGGCATCTTCACCCAGGAAACCTATGAAAGCCTATCTTGATTTGCTCCGTCACATCTTGGACCAGGGCACCCCGAAGAAAGACCGCACCGGGACCGGCACGATCAGCACCTTCGGTTATCAGATGAGGTTTGACCTCTCCGAAGGTTTTCCGCTTCTGACTACGAAAAAAATCCACACCAAGTCCGTCATCCACGAGCTGCTCTGGTTCCTGAAAGGGGACACGAACGTCAAATACCTGCAGGACAACGGCGTCAGCATCTGGAACGAATGGGCGGACGAGCAAGGCAATCTCGGGCCGGTTTACGGCAAACAGTGGCGCGCCTGGGGAACCGCGGACGGCCGCACGATCGACCAGATGAAGCAGGCCGTCGAGACGATCAAGAACAATCCCGACAGCCGGCGCATCATCGTCTGCGCGTGGAACGTGGGCGAGATCGAGAGGATGGCCCTTCCGCCCTGCCATTGCTTCGTGCAGTTTTACGCGGCGGACGGAAAGCTTTCCTGCCAGCTTTACCAGCGCAGCGCGGACGCCTTTCTCGGCGTGCCGTTCAACATCGCGTCCTACGCGCTGCTCACGTTCATGATGGCGCAGGTGACAGGCCTGAAGCCCGGCGACTTCGTTCACACGTTCGGCGACCTCCACATTTATTCCAATCACATGGAGCAGGTGAACCTTCAGCTCTCGCGTGAACCGCGGCCCTTGCCCACGCTGAAACTCAATCCGGCCGTGAAAGACCTGTTCGGCTTCAAGTTCGAAGACATCGCGATCGAAAACTACGATCCTCATCCGGCCATCAAGGCGCCGGTCGCGGTTTGATGGACTCTAAGAGCCCCAAGAAAATTTATCACGTCGTGGCCATGGCGGAAAACCGGGTCATCGGCAAGAACAACAAGCTTCCCTGGCATTTTTCCGCGGACCTTAAACATTTCAAGCAGCTTACGCTGAACCAGACCGTCGTCATGGGGCGCAAGACTTACGAGAGCATCGGACGCCCGCTTCCCAGCCGCGCGAACTTCGTGCTGAGCCGCGCTCATCACGCGGACCCGGGCGTCTCTTATTTCGGCTCGCTGCAGGACGCCTTTGCGAACGTCGCCACGGAAAAAGCGTACATCATCGGCGGGTCCACGATTTACCAGCAGACGCTGGACGACGTGGACGGGGTTTACCTCACGCTGATCCACCAGGCCTTCGAAGGCGACGCCTACTACCCGGAATTGCCGCGGCATTTCGAAGAAAGATCGCGCATGAAACTTCAGGAAGGGCCGCTCATCGAAATCCTTTATCTGGAAAATACCCGCAAACATGCCGCTTCCCGCTAAGAACCTCTACCTCAAGCAGCTGCTCGTTGGGCCCATGGATAACTTCATTTATCTCATCGGGGACAAAAAGAAAGGCGAATGCGTGATGGTGGATCCGGCCTGGGACGTGCCCGCCGTCCTCAAGATCGCGGACTCGGACGAGATGAAAGTGACGGGCGCGCTTCTCACCCACACGCACTACGACCACTGCAACGGCGCGGAAACTTTCCTGGAGAAAACGGGCGGAAGGCTTTACGTGAATAAAAACGAGGCGCCTTTCATGAAGGGCATGCGCAGCGACGTGGTCAAAGTTGATTCCGGGCATCAGCTCAAGGTGGGGGACTTCACGATTACGTTCATCCACACGCCCGGCCACACGCCGGGTTCTCAGTGCTTCATGATCGAAGACCATCTCGTGTCGGGCGACACGCTGTTCATCAACGCCTGCGGCCGCTGCGACCTTCCGGGAGGCAATGCCGAACAAATGTATTCCAGCCTTCAGACGCTGGGCAGGCTGCCCGAGCACGTGATCCTTCTTCCCGGCCATCACTACGACCGTGATCCCACCTCCACGATCGGCAAGGAAAAAAGAGAAAACCCGTATTATCAGGCGAATTCGCTGCAGGAGTTTCTGGAAGACAGGATGGGGTAGAGTTTAGAAAGCGGGAATCCCGCGCTTGCGGGAGAAAGAAAACGCGGCCGCGGCCGTGAGCCCGAGGGCCAGAAGCGCGAACGTGTTCGGTTCCGGCGAATTGGGAACCTGTTCGACCGTGAGATTGACGCAGTCATTGCCGCAGCTCATGGTCCAATGCGCCGTGAAGTCGGGGATGTAATCCGCCGCCGACCAATTGGAGCCAAAGAGCGAAATCGGAATGCCGAATTCGAAAACGTAATGGCCGTTGGCCAGGTACGTGGTGTTGTTGTAAAAGAAAGCCGAATTTCCCACCAGAGTTCCCGTCGCCATCGCATACGGCCCGCAGGAAGTAAAGAGCGGATTGATCCAGGTAGGATTGCTGTAGACCTTGCCGCGGTCCGCGCCGCGCGTTTCCACGCCAAAATCGTAAATTCCGTCGCTGCCGAAATCGATCGCAAAATCGCCCGCGTCGTACTGCTGGCCCTGATAATACCGTCCGTCCAGAGGAAATCCCGAAACCACCGCAAAGTAAGCGAAGGTATTATCGCGTGTGAAGTAAATGGCCTCGGCATCGAAATCCTGGCCGCCGTAGCCCGGGGAAAGATAGTAAATTCCAGGGTTCTGGTCTTCCTCAAAATAAGAAACGCCGGCATTCGGGGTCCAGTCGGAAGAGCCGTAAGGGCCGGGTGTGACGCCCCAGTCATTCAACTGGCCGTCCACCGTGATGGCGAAGGCATGGGAAGCGTTGAAACCAAGAACGAGGGCGAACATGGCGCCCAGGACGATATTCCTTGTGCTGTTCATACGGGGGAGATTAGCCGCGGCCCCGGGCCTTGTCAAACAAGGAACGCAAAATATTTTTCATTCTGAAAACGACGCTAGGTCATGGAGAAGATTGATCGAAGGGGATCTGTCATGAAAATGACTTTTTTTCGCGCGAAAACGGCTTTCAGGAGATTTCCAGCCAGATGAACCGGCTCTCCACGGCGAGGCGCGCGGCTTTGTCGAGATCGGGGTACAAGGTGAGAAGAAGCGCGTGCGCTTCCTGCAGCAGCTGGTTCGAGGCCTGCAGCGCGCGGTCCTGCGCCAGGCTTTTCACGTCCGCGTGCTCGTCTTTGGCTTTTTCGCGCGTCAGCGTTTCGTAGAACTCCATTTGCTTTGCGAGCGCGGCCATGATTTTTTCGTGCAGCGGCGCGAGCTTTTCCGGGACTTCCATTTGTTCGAGGCGCGCCGCGACCGCGCCCTGCTGGTTGCGGTAGAAATCATAAAGCGCCCAGTAGCGGTCCGGCTCTTTTTGGGTTTTGAGGACCGCGTCGATGTTGATGCGGTTGGAGAGCGCCTCGCTCAAGAGGTCGACGAGCTGCTGGAAATAAAACATCTCTTCGGCGCGGCCGAGCGCCGCGGACTGCATGGGCATGGGAAAATAATCGCGGTCCACCCGCAGGGGCCAGTGATCTTCGTTTACCTGCTGGTATTCGATCGTCTGCGCGCGATGGCGGAGAAAATCTCCGAGCGGGTTGCTCGCACGGACCATGAGATTCATGAGGAGCAGGACGGAGGCGCAGATGAGTGAGAGTTTCAGGTGGTACTGCCGGCGCGCGAGCATCGCGATCTGCTCCTGGATGAAGCCGCGCGTCTTGGTGCAGACTTCCGCGCTCATCCAGAGCCCGTGCTGATTGGGGCAGGCCTTCACGAAAAATTCCAGGTAAGGAAAGGCCTTGGAAACCAGTTTCTGGCGGCAGACCGGGCAGCCGGCGGGCATGGGGTCCGTCGCCGGCGCTTCCTTCAAGACGTCCTGGAGCAGGCGGGAAAGCAGCATGCCTTTTCTGTTGCGGATCACCTGTTGTATGGTCTTGATTTCGTGGTTTTGAAGCCACATAAGCAGACCCCGGCCTCCTTAAAAGTAGTTCTCTTTTAAAGGTAGCACGAGGGGCGGGGAAGCAAAATGGAATGAAAATAATGCTTAATAAAGCTAGAAGTTGAGCGTGTCCGGGAATGCGGGCGGCGGGCCGTGAGGCCGTCCCTGCGCAACCCGCGCAGGCTCAGCGGCGCTTGCGGGCGGGCTTTTTGAACTGGTCCGCTTCCGTGGATCCGTGCATGGCTGTCGTGGACGAAGTGCCCTGGCTTGCGATTTCCGTGACCGCGTCGAAGTAGCCCGTGCCCACGAATTCCTGGTGGCGCACGGCTTCATAGCCCTGGTCTTCCGCGGCGAATTCCGCCTGCTGCAGCCGCGAATAGGCGCTCATGCCGTGATCGCGGTAATCGTGCGCGAGCATGAACATGCTGTAGTTGAGCGCGTGGAATCCCGAGAGGGTCACGAACTGGAATTTGTAGCCCATTTTTCCCAGCTCTTTCTGGAAACGGGCAATGGCCTTCGTGTCGAGATTCGATTTCCAGTTGAACGACGGCGAGCAGTTGTAGGCCAGCAGCTTGCCGGGAAATTTTTTGTGGATGGCCTCAGAAAATTGTTTCGCCTGCGCCATGTTGGGTTTCGACGTCTCGAACCACAAAAGGTCCGCGTACGGCGCGTAAGCCAGCGCGCGCGCGATGGCCTGCTCGATGCCGGCGCGCACCTGGTAAAAACCTTCGTGCGTGCGCGTGCCGTGGATGAACGGCTGGTCGTAAGGATCGACGTCGCTTGTCAGAAGCGTGGCGCTGTCCGCATCGGTGCGCGCGATCAGGATCGTGTCCGCGCCGCTCACGTCGGCCGCGAGGCGCGCGGCCACGAGTTTCGTGATGAATTCCTGCGTGGGCACCAGCACCTTGCCGCCGAGATGCCCGCATTTTTTGACCGAGGCGAGCTGGTCTTCGAAGTGCACACCGGCCGCGCCTTCCTCGATCATCATCTTCATGATCTCGAAGGCGTGCAGCGGTCCGCCGAATCCGGCTTCCGCATCCGCGACAAGCGGCGCCATCCAGTGGATCTTGTGGTCGTTTTTCAGGTGGTGGATCTGGTCCGCGCGCATGAGCGAATGGTTGATGCGTTTGATGAGGTACGGCACGCTGTCCGAAGGGTAGAGGCTCTGGTCCGGATACATGCGCAGCGAATTGTTCATGTCCGCAGCCACCTGCCAGCCGCTCACGTAAATAGCCTTCAGGCCCGCGCGCACCTGCTGCACGGCCTGGTTCCCGGTCACCGCACTCAGGACATGCACATAGCTTTCATCATTAAGGAGCTTCCACAGACGCGCCGCGCCGGCTTTGGCGAGGGAATATTCGCGGTGGATCGTACCTTTCAAACGGTCCACGTCTTCGGCCGTGTAAGGGCGCTTGACGCCTTTCCAGCGGGATGAGGTCTTCCACGCGCGGTTGACTTCCCGCGCCGACGGATAATGCTTGCTCGAAGAGGCCATAAATTCTCCTTGGGGTTCGGAGTACGGTCTAGTCCAGGTAATCGTAAGCCACGAGCGTCAAAAACTCGGGGCATTCCTTGCTTGTCGCCATGTCCTCGAAAAGCTGCGCGGCAAGTGCGTATTTTCCTTTTTCGAATTTTTCGTCGCCGAGACTCTTGCGAATGCCCGCGACTTCCTCCAGAAGAAGAGTTCGGACCAGGTCGGGCGTGACGAACTTACCGTCGGCCATGCAGGCGTTATGGTGGATCCACTGCCAGACCTGCGTGCGTGAGATCTCCGCGGTGGCCGCGTCTTCCATGAGATTGTACAGCGGCACGCAGCCGGTACCGCGCAGCCAGGCCTCCAGGTAGAGAATGCCGACGTTGATGTTTTTGCGCAGGCCGTTTTCCGTGATCTCGCCCTCGGGAAGAGAAAGCAGGTCCTTTGCGTTGATCACGACGTCCTCGCGCTTCACGCCAAGCTGGTTCGGGCCTTTCATGTGCTGCTCAAAGGCCGTGCGCGCCACGCTGATGAGCCCGGGATGCGCGACCCAGGTGCCGTCGTGCCCGGCGCGCACCTCGCGCAATTTGTCGAGCCTGACTTTTTCCAGCGCGGCCTGGTTCGCAGACGGATCGGATTTGATCGGAATCTGCGCGGCCATGCCGCCCATGGCGTGCACGCCGCGGCGGTGGCAGGTCTTGATCAACAGTTCGACGTAGGCCTTGAGGAAAGCGCGGTCCATCGTGATCTGGATGCGGTCCGGAAGCACGAACCCGCTCTGCGCGCGGAATTTTTTGATGAAGCTGAAGATATAATCCCAGCGGCCGCAGTTCAAGCCCGCGGAATGCTCGCGCAATTCGTAGAGGATCTCGTCCATCTCGAACGCGGCGAGAATGGTTTCGATGAGCACCGTGGCGCGAATCGTGCCGCGGGGGATGCTCAGCTTGTCCTGCGCGAAGACGAAGACGTCGTTCCACAGCCGCGCTTCCAGGTGGCTTTCCATTTTGGGAAGATAAAAATAAGGGCCGGTGCCGCGTTCGATCAAATGATGAACATTGTGGAAAAAATAAAGCCCGAAATCAAAAAGCGAAGCGGAGATGGGCGCGCCGTCGACGGTCATGTGCTTTTCCGACAGGTGCCAGCCGCGCGGCCGGACCATGAGCGTCGCGGTGACGGGCGAGAGCTCGTAATGTTTACCTTCGGGGCTTGTAAACGCGAGCGAGCGGTTCACCGCGCTTTTCAGGTGGATCTGCCCTTCGATGTTGTTGGACCAGGTCGGCGTGTTGGAATCTTCGAAATCCGCCATGAAGACATTCGCGCCGGAATTCAACGCGTTCACGATCATCTTGCGGTCGGCGGGGCCCGTGATTTCCACGGTGCGCTGCTCGAGGTCTTTGGGAATGCCTGGGCCTTTCCAGTCGCCTTCGCGGACCTTGCGGGTTTCGGGAAGAAAGTCGGGCATTTTACCCGCGTCGAGTTCCTGCTGGCGCAGGCGGCGCCGCTTCAAAAGGTCCTGGCGCACGGGCTCGAATTTGCGGGCGAGTTCGGCAAGAAAGCGCAGGGCGTCGGCGGAGAGGATTTCGAGATATTCGGGAGACAGCGGGGCTTTGATTTCGATGCCTTCGTTCTTGAGTCCCTGCAAGCTGTCGAGCTTTGGGTCAGACGGCATTGATCCCTACCCGCTTTTTATAATGGAAGGATCCCGGTTACTTCGGTACTTTGGGGAGCGACAAAGCCTGCCCGTGCTGGATGAACACGTACGCCAAGATTGCGGTGACGGCCACGATCGCGATCACCAGAAGAATAATAGCGGCCGGGCTCATGCCGGGTTCCCCTTGGATAAAATCCTTGTTCCTGTCTTTGTCCATCGATGCCTCCATGATTCGGACGGCGTTAGCAAACGTCATCAATAACTAAAAAAATCGACAAAGCTATGATGATCTTAACAGCCCTTCGGAAGGGTGTAAAGGCGCTTTCCAGTATCTCAAGCTGGGAACAGGAGTTATGGACGTAGAAATTTTCCTGCTTTTTGCTATACTACTTTTCCCCAAGTTGAAAAAAACATGGCCCGTTTCTTCTTCGAGCGGGTCTTTCCCAAAAGGTTGGATTCATGCCGGACGGATTTTACAGCGAGGAAGCGCACCGCTTTTTCCAGGAAGCCTACGAGAAACAGACGCAGGGCAAGCTGGACGAGGCGATCTCCCTTTACCAGAAGTCGCTGGAAGTCCTGCCAACGGCCGAGGCGTATACGTTTCTCGGATGGGCTTACAGTTATCAGGGCCGGTACGATGAAGCCATCGAGGAATGCCAGAAGGCCATTGACCTGGATCCGGATTATGGAAATCCGTACAACGACATCGGCGCTTATTTAATAGAAAAGGGACGGCCGGACGACGCGGTCGAGTGGCTGGAAAAGGCCATCCAGGCCAAGCGTTATGATTCCTACTGCTATCCCTATTACAACTTGGGAAGAATCTGGGAGAAAAAAGGGGACTGGACAAGGGCGTTAGAATGTTACCAGAACGCCTTGAAGAGCAACGCGCAGTACACCCTCGCGGAAAAAGCCTGCAAGCGCCTGCAGGGACTTTTCAATTAATTGGCCCTGGAATAATCGGCGTGTTTGTTATATGATTACTCTTTTCCATTCAAGAAGTTACGGAGAGTCGTAATGCTCAGTGACTACGCGGGAATCCTGGCGATGTTTCTCATGGCCATCGGGGTCTCCGGTCTTTTTATTTATTTATCGCAGACGCTCGGCCCCCGGAAACCGAACGCCGCCAAGAATATGCCTTACGAGTGCGGCAAGCCCCCGTTTGAGCTGCCTACGGGCCGGCATGCGGTGAAGTTTTACCTGGTCAGCATCCTGTTTGTGATTTTCGATATCGAACTTATTTTTCTGTTCCCGTGGGCGGTAAATCTCCACGAGCTCGGCTTCGGCGTTTTCGGGGCCGTTCTCTTTTTTCTCGCCGTCTTCGAGCTGGGATTTGTTTATGCGTGGAAAAAGGGAGCTTTGAAATGGACGTAAGCCAGAACGCGCGCGGCGGCTATTTGACCTCGCGCCTCAACGACATGATCGGATGGGCGCGGAAATATTCCATTTTCCAGTACCCGTTCGTCACGGCCTGCTGCGGCATGGAATACATGGCGACCGCGTGCTCGCATTATGACGTGGACCGCTTCGGCGCGGGTCTGCCGCGCTTTTCGCCGCGTCAGTCGGACGTGCTCTTCGTCGTCGGCACGATTTCGCACAAAATGGCGCCCGTTCTCAAACACATCTACGACCAGATGGCCGACCCGAAATGGGTTGTGGCCTTCGGCGTGTGCACCTGCACGGGCGGCTTTTACGACAATTACGCGACCGTGATGGGCATCGATACGATTATCCCCGTCGACGTCTACATTCCCGGATGCCCTCCGCGTCCGGAAAACGTGCTCGACGGACTCATGAAATTGCAGGACAAAATACAGGCTCAGAAACAAGAAGTTTGAACATCCCCGGACAACGCATGCCGCAGCTTCACGAAAAATTGAAAGAGAAATTCCCCGGCGCCGTCGTCGAGACGCACGAGTTCCGCGGGGACGAAACCGCGGTGGTCAAGCGCGAGTCGTTCCTCGAAGTCGTCCGTTTTCTTAAGGAAGACCCGCAGGCGGACATGAACATGCTGGTGGACCTCACGGCCGTCGACCGCAAGGACTTGAAAGAAAAACCGCGCTTCGAAATTGTCTATCATTTCCTGTCGCTGCGGTTGAACCACCGCCTGCGCGTGAAAGTGCGCGTGGACGAGAAAGACGCGCACATGCCCACGCTGACCGGCCTCTGGCCCATCGCCGACTGGCTCGAGCGCGAAGTCTGGGACATGATGGGCATTCGCTTCGACGGCCATCCGAATTTGAAAAGGATCCTCATGTACGAGGAATTCGTGGGGCATCCGCTCCGCAAAGACTATCCCTGCAACAAGAGACAGCCCCTGATCGGGCCCGTGAATTAATATGGAAGTCAAAGAGCAGGAAATTCCCAAAAAACTGCGCAAGGAATCGATGCTGCTGAACGTCGGTCCTCAGCATCCGGCCATGCACGGCATCGTCCGCATCATCACGGAGCTGGACGGCGAGATCGTCGTCAATTCCGACGTCGAGATCGGCTACCTCCACCGCTGCTTCGAAAAAATGTCGGAGCAGGGCGGTTATCTCCAGGTCATCCCGTACACGGACCGCCTCAACTACGTGTCGCCGCTCATCAACAACCAGGGCTACTGCATGGCGGTGGAAAAGCTTTTCGGCCTGAAGATCACCGAACGCGCGGAATACATCCGCGTGATCATGAGCGAGCTTTCGCGCGTCTCAGACCATCTCACGTGCGTGGGCGCATCTTCTATGGAATTGGGCGCCTTCACGGCCTTCCTTTACATGATCAAAGCGCGGGAATTCATCTACCAGCTCATCGAGGAAGTGACCGGCGCGCGCCTCACGATTTCCTACGTGCGCATCGGCGGCGTGAAAGGCGACCTTCCCGCGGATTTCGCGGACAAATGCCGCAACGTGATCAAGGAAACGCGCAAAGTCCTCAAAGAAGTCGACGCGCTTCTCACGAAAAACCGCATCTTCGTGGACCGCATGAAAGACATCGGCGTGATCTCGAAGGAAGACGCGATGGCCTACGGCATCACCGGGCCTTTTCTGCGCTCGACGGGCGTCGACTATGACGTGCGCCGCGCGCAGCCGTACTCGGTTTACGACCGCTTCACGTTCGAGATTCCCGTGGGCACGCATGGGGACAATTACGACCGCTACCTCTGCCGCATGGAAGAAATGGAGCAGAGCCTGAGGATCGTGGAGCAGGCGCTCGACCAGATTCCCGGCGGGCCCGTCCTTCTCAACATGCAGGGCGAGGAAGTCCCCGCGGAGTACATGATCGACGAGGCAAAGATGGGGCGCATCAGCGGCGTCTGCGGCAAGAACGCGGACTTCGACCCCACGCTGAGCGGCGCGAACAAGGAGATTTATTCCAAGCTGGAAGCCGACAACAAGCGCGCCTTGATTCCGGCGAAAGAAGACACGTACAGCAACATCGAAGGCCTCATGAATCATTTCAAGTACGTGATGATGGGCCACGGCATCCGGCCGCCCAAAGGCGAAGTTTATTCCATCGTGGAAGGCGGCAACGGCGAGCTGGGATTTTACATCGTGTCGGACGGCACGGACCGGCCCTACCGCGTGCGCGTGCGGCCGCCGTGCTTCATGATCGTGGCCGCGCTTCCGAAACTCATCAACGGCTATACCATGGCCGACATCGTTCCCACTTTCGGCACCGTCAACATGATCGGCGGGGAACTGGATCACTGAGATGGACAAAAACAACTTCGACAAGATATTCACTCCCGAAATTAAAACCAAGGCGGACGCTCTCGTCGCCAAATACGAGACCAAACGCGCGGCCATCCTCATGATCCTGCGGCTCGTGCAGGACCATTACGGCTACATCTCGCACGAAGCCGAAGCCGCGGTGGCCCATTATCTCGGCCTTCCGCCTATCGACGTTCACGAAGTCGTGACCTTTTACACGCTTTTTTATTCGGAGCCCCGCGCCAAGACCCAGATTCACGTGTGCCGCACGCTGGCGTGCTCCTTGCTCGGCGCGGACAAGATCACGCGCTACCTCGAGGAAAAGCTCGGCGTGAAGCCGGGCGAGATCACGGCCGACGGCCAGTTCTCTTTCGACCAGGTGGAATGCCTCGGCGCCTGCGAAATCGCGCCCATGCTCCAGGTGAACGAAGGCCAGTACATCGGCTGCGTGACGACCAAGAAAATCGACGTGCTGCTCGACGATGTCAAAAACGGCAAATTGGAAACGCTGAAGAAACAGAAAATAACGGTTGGATGAAATAAGGATAATGGAAAAGCTCATCTCCAAATATTTCGTCGAGGGCAAGACGTTCTGGCTCGACGAATACGAAAAAGACGGCGGCTACAATGCCGCGCGCAGCGCGTTCGATAAAATGACGCGCGAGTCGCTCATCGAAGAAGTGAAGAAGTCCAACCTGCGCGGCCTCGGCGGCGCGGGTTTTCCCTGCGGCATGAAGTGGAGCTTTGTCCCGCAGAATACGGGCAAGCCCGTTTACCTCGCGGTCAACGCCGACGAAGGCGAGCCCGGAACGTTCAAAGACAAATACATCCTGCAGCACGCGCCGCATCTTCTGCTCGAAGGCATCATCCTCGCGTCTTTCGCCAACAACGTGCACAAGGCCTACGTTTACATCCGCGGCGAGTACGCGGCGGCGGCCGAAATCATGAACAAGGCGATCGACGAAGCCAAAGCAAAAGGCTATCTCGGCAAAAAGATTTTCGGCAAGGACTTCGATCTCGAAGTCGTGATCCACCGCGGCGCCGGCGCTTATATCTGCGGCGAAGAAACCGGCCTTTTGGAATCGCTCGAAGGCAAGCGCGCTTACCCGCGCCTGAAGCCGCCGTTCCCGGCCGTCGTCGGCCTTTTCGGCTGCCCGACCGTCATCAACAACGTGGAAACGCTTTCTTACCTTCCTTTCATCGTCAACCGCGGCGCCGAATGGTTCGCGGGCCTGGGCTCTCCGAAAAACGGCGGCATGCGCCTTTTGTGCGTGAGCGGCCACGTGAAAAAGCCGGGTGTTTACGAATTGCCGCTCGGCATCAAATTGCGTGACGTGATTTACAACCACGCGGGCGGCATCCGCGAAGACCGCCAGCTGAAAGCGGTCGTGCCCGGAGGCCTTTCCGCCGCGGTATTGACGGCCGATCAGATCGACGTGGGCATGGACTTTGACCAGCTGAAAGCGCTCGGCACCATGGCCGGTTCCGGCGGCGTCATGGTGCTGGATGAAACCACCAACATGGTCGAAGCGCTCATGGTCACGATGCGTTTCTATGCGCATGAATCCTGCGGCCAATGCTCGCCGTGCCGCGAAGGCACGGGCTGGGTGCACCGCATTCTCTCGCGCGTGGTCGGCGGCAACGGGCGTGCTAAAGACATCGACAATCTCCTCGACATCTGTTCGTTCATGGGCGGCACCACGATTTGCGCGCTCGCCGACGGCGCGGCCATGCCGCTGCGCAGCTACCCGCAAAAATTCCGCGCGGAGTTCGAGGAGTATATTGCCAAACGCAAGTCCAATCCCGACATGCTTTCGGAACTGCATGGCGGCGCGAAAAAACGCGGAGGGGAAAGGGAGATTCATGCCCAAGCTCACCATTGACGGAAAAGAAATCGAAGTCCCGGCGGGAACGCGGTTGATCGAAGCGGCCAAGAAGTGCGGCATCGACGTTCCGTTCTACTGCTATCATCCGGGCCTTTCCGTTTCCGGCAACTGCCGCATGTGCCTGGTCGAAGTCGAAAAGACGCCGAAGCTCCAGATCGCCTGCCATATCCAGGCGGCGGATGGCATGGTCGTGAAGACCCAGACCGAACAGGTCCTGAAGACCCGCCAGCATGTTCTCGAATTCCTTCTGCTGAATCATCCCGTCGATTGCCCGGTCTGCGACCAGGCGGGCGAATGCTGGCTGCAGGACTATTATATGAAGCATGGCCTGTACAACAGCCGGCTGGGCGAAGACAAAGTCAAAAAGCCCAAGGCCGTGCCGCTCGGGCCCACGGTCATGCTGGACGCGGAGCGCTGTATCCTTTGCTCGCGCTGCATCCGCTTTTGTGACGAAGTCTCCAAGACTTCCGAGCTCGGCTTTATCCAGCGCGGGGACCATACGGAAATCGCCGTGGCGCCAGGCAAGGAACTCGACAACAAATATTCCGGCAACACCGTGGACATTTGTCCCGTGGGCGCGCTGACCGATCGCGATTTTCGTTTTAAGATCCGCGTCTGGTACCTGAAGGAAGAAGATTCCATCTGCAACGGCTGCTCGCGCGGCTGCAACATCCAGGTGCATTACAACCTCGACCGCCCGCAGCACGGCAAAGGCGAAAGGGTCAAGCGCCTCAAGCCCCGGTTCAACGAGCGCGTGAACAAGTGGTGGATGTGCGACGAAGGCCGCTACGGCTACAAGTATCATGACCGCAACCGCATTACCGC
>DATJFP010000091.1 GCA_035495615.1 Verrucomicrobiia bacterium
CGCGGAGCAGTATGCCAAAAAAATCCTGCCGCTTTTCAAGGGCCGCAAGTTCCGCCTGGTATTCGAGCCCGGCCGTTTCGTTTCCGCCAATGGCGGCATCCTGGTGGGCAAAGTCCTCTACATCAAACAGACGAACGTGAAGAATTTCGCCATCGTGGACACGGCCATGAACGACCTTATCCGGCCCACGCTCTACGACGCGCATCACGAGGTGCTGCCGTTGAAAGCGAACGCCAAGGCCAAGAAATGGGTGTACGACGTGGTGGGCCCGGTGTGCGAAAGCGGCGACGTGCTCGCGCGCGACCGTTATCTCCAGGAGCTTTCCGAGGGGGAGTACGTGGCGTTCATGACGTCCGGCGCCTACGGCTTCGTGATGGCGTCCAACTACAATTCGCGGCCCCGTCCGTGCGAGGTGCTGGTGAAGGGGAATAAGTTCGAGATCGTGCGCAAGCGCGAGACGTTCGAGTCTCTTTTTACCGGCGAGACCATTCCCGCCTTCGTCTAATCTGAGGGATTATTTCTTTCCTGCGGCAAACTGCGCATCGTGCTTTTTTTCGAAAGCGTCGATGGCGGCTTTTTCCTGAAGCGTGGTGCCGATGTCGTCCAGCCCGTGGTAGAGGCGTTTTTTGACGGCGGGATCGATGTCGAAGTGAAAGCTGATTTCCTCGTCCAGATGCAGGACCACGCGCTGCTCGTCCAGGTCTACCGTGGCTTCCAATCCCGGAAACCGTCCGATCATCTGAAAAATTTCCTCGACTTCAGCCTCGCCCAGCTCCACGGTCAATAAGCCGTTTTTCCCGCTGTTGTTGCGGAAGATGTCCGCGAAGCCGGGAATGCGCGCATTGCCTTCGCCTTTGCGCGGAGCGATCACGGCCTTGAAGCCGTATTGATGCACGGCCCACACCGCATGCTCGCGGCTCGAACCGCAGCCGAAATTATTGCGCGCGACCAGGATGCTCGCTTTTTGGAACGCGGGTCTGTTGAGAGGGAAGTCCGCGTTCGGGCTTCCGTCCGCCTTGTAGCGCCAGTCGTAGAAAAGATATTCGCCGAAGCCTGTGCGCTTGATGGATTTCAGAAATTGCTTGGCGATGATCTGGTCCGTGTCCACGTTGGCCGTGTCGAGCGGGGCGAGAACGCCGCGATGGGTTTGGAAGGCTTCCATTATTTCCAGCTCCTTAAATCCACAAAGTGTCCCGCGACGGCGGCCGCGGCCGCCATTTCCGGGCTGACCAGATGCGTCCGGCCGCCTTTGCCCTGGCGTCCTTCGAAGTTGCGATTGGAAGTCGAAGCGCAGCGTTCGCCCGGGCTCAGCTGGTCCGGATTCATGGCCAGGCACATGCTGCAGCCGGATTGGCGCCAGTCGCAGCCCGCGGCCCGAAAGATTTTGTCGAGGCCTTCGGCTTCGGCCTGAGCGCGCACGGCCTGCGAGCCGGGGACGATGAGCGCCCGGATGCCCTGCGCGACCTTGCGGCCTTTCAATATTTGGGCGGAGGCGCGCAGGTCTTCGATGCGGCCGTTCGTGCAGCTTCCGATGAAGATGGTATTGATCTTGATGTCGGTGAGCGGCGTGCCGGGCTTGAGGCCCATGTAATTCAGCGCCTGCTCCACATCCTTTTTGCTGTAGCCGGGAACTTTGTCCGGTTCCGGAATGCGTCCCGTGACGTCCATGACCATGCCGGGATTTGTGCCCCAGGTCACCTGCGGCGCGACTTCCGCGGCATTGATGACGAGCTCGCGGTCGTATTTCGCGCCGGCGTCAGAAGGAAGCGTTTTCCAGAAGGCCAGCGCCTTGTCCCAGGCCGCGCCTTGGGGAACAAACGGGCGGTTTCCTTTGGAAAGATATTCGTACGTGATTTCGTCCGGCGCGATCAGTCCCGCGCGCGCTCCGGCCTCGATGCTCATGTTGCACATGGTCATGCGGGCTTCCATGGAAAGCGAGCGGACCGCGTCGCCGCAGTATTCGAGCACGTACCCCGTGCCGCCGGCGGTTCCGATGATGCCGATCATTTTCAGGATCAGGTCTTTGGCGGTCACGAAAGGCTGCATCTTGCCGCGGAATTCGACTTTGAAAGTTTTGGGCCGCTGCTGCGGCAGGCATTGCGTGGCCAGGACATGCTCGACTTCGGAAGTACCGATGCCGAAGGCCAGCGCGCCGAAAGCGCCGTGCGTGGACGTGTGCGAATCGCCGCAGACAATGGTCGTGCCGGGCAGCGTGAGGCCGAGCTCGGGGCCGATGATGTGCACGACGCCCTGGCGGTCGCTTTTCAGATCGTAAAGGGTCACGCCGAATTCCGCGCAGTTTTCCGTGAGTGCGTCCATCTGGGCCTTGGAAATGGGGTCCTTGATGTTATCGCGATCGTCGGTCGGGACATTGTGGTCCATGGTCGCGAACGTCAGCTCCGGCCGGCGGACCTTACGCTTGGAAAGGCGCAGTCCTTCGAAGGCCTGCGGGCTTGTAACCTCGTGGACCAGATGGCGGTCGATATAGATGAGGGTCTGCCCGTCCGAGAGGGTGGTGACCAGGTGATTTTCCCAGATTTTGTCGAAGAGGGTCTTTGCCATAAGCCCCCTAGTATAGCGGCCTCTTTTTTGAATTCCAACAAAAAACCGGCCAAAAACCCCGTTCCCAAGAAGGGTTAGGAGTGGTATCATAACCATTCATTTTCAACCGGATACGAAGGAGCTTATGTCCAAAGAATTGCCGTTTTTCAAACTCGAAGCCTCGGGAAACGATTTCGTCGTGGTCGACAACCGCCGCGCGGCACTCAAAGACCCCGTGAAGTTCACGCGCCAGGTCTGCGCGCCTCACACCGGAGTCGGCGCGGACGGCGTGCTCCTTCTCGAAAAATCCCGCAAGCAGGCCTTCAAGATGCGCATCATCAATTCCGACGGCTCCGAAGCCGAAGCGTGCGGCAACGGGTTCCGCTGCATTTCGCTCTTCGCGCATAAAAAGCTGGGGCTTCCCGCGAAGTTCGAATTCGAATCGCTGTCCGGCGTGATCCAGGCAAACGTGAAGGGCAGCCGCATCCGCGTGCGCATGGCCAAGCCCAAGGATTACCGGGCCGAAGGCGAGCTTTCCGTGGCCGGAAACCGGCTGCATTACTCGTTTATCAATACCGGCGTGCCCCACACGGTCATCTTCGTGAACAACCTGAGGGGTATCGATGTCGCACTTCTCGGACGCGCCATCCGGTATCACGAAGATTTCAAGCCCAAGGGCACGAACGTCAACTTCGTCGAAATCAAAGACAAGCACTCGATCCACGTGCGCACCTACGAGCGCGGCGTGGAACAGGAAACGCTCGCCTGCGGCAGCGGCTCGACCGCGTCCGCCATCATCAGCGCCCTGCATGGCAGGACCCAGGCGCCGGTCAAGGTCAAGACCAGCGGCGGCGAGATCCTGACGATCGATTTCAAGGTCCGCGGCAAAGAAGTGACGGAAGCTTATCTGGAGGGCGGCGCCCGTTTTGTTTTCGAGGGCAAGCTCTGCCCCTTTCCCGAAGTCAAAAACAACCACGCGTAGAGGGATTTATGGCGAAGGACAAGAAAAAATTCGAAGGTTCCATGGTGGCGCTCGTCACTCCGTTCAAAGATGGCAAGGTCGACACGATCGCGCTCAAGCGCCTGCTCGATTTCCATCTGAAGCACAAAACCGACGTCATTGTGCCGTGCGGGACGACCGGCGAATCCGCCACGCTGTCGCATGACGAGCACCGCTTTGTCATGTCCTTTGTCGTGGACTACGTAAACGGAAAAGTCCCGGTCGTTTGCGGCACGGGCTCCAACAACACGACCGAAGCGTTCGGGCTCCTGCAGTACGCCAAAAAAATCGGTGCGGACGGCGCTCTTGTCGTCACGCCATATTACAACAAGCCCACGCAGGAAGGTCTTTACCGCCACTACGAATACATGGCCACGCGCGTGGACATTCCCATGGTGCTCTACAACGTTCCCGGACGCACGGGCGTGAACATGGCGCCGTCGACGGTCGCTCGCCTTTCCAAGATCCCCACGATCGTGGCCATCAAGGAAGCCAGCGGCAATCTCGACCAGGTCGACCAGATCCGCGAACTGTGCGGCATCACGATTCTCTCCGGCGATGACGGCCTGACCGTGCCCATGATGGCGATCGGCGCGCGCGGCGTCAT
>DATJFP010000092.1 GCA_035495615.1 Verrucomicrobiia bacterium
TTATTGAGCTCGCGGCACTCCCGCAGCGCTTCGGGATAACTGCGGCATTCCTTCAATTTTGTTTTCCATTCTTCCCCGGCAACGACCGGCAGCTTGTGTTTGAACCCGTAAAACTTCGACGAAAAAGGATCGACGACCATCACCTTCCGGTTCAGCAGGGTCGCCCAATAAGCGCCGTGATAGCTGTTGGTCAGGACCGTTTCGCCCGAAGCCAGAAAAGCGATGACTTCGTTGAAGTCGCGGGCGTAATTGGTAATCCGCGGGCCGGGAATCGACGGATGAATCGGAAATTCCGCATGCTCGTAAATCACGTAATCGTGCTTGATCGCGTACTCTCGAGAAAAGGCAGGATGCATGCAGCTCGGGCAAGGGACCCAGTCATAGCCCGGCACGACGTCCCGGATGCCCGCCAGCGTGAATTTCTTCAAATAATCCGGCATCCCTTGGAGAGCGGACTCGCCGTGGTTATTGTGCCCTGCGCCCCACAGCACGACGGCGCGCGCGCCGGAGGAGGCGATCTGCTTCATGATCCGGTCATACATCAAAATGCCGCCGCCGCCCAGAATCACGACGTGATCGCGGATATCCTTATAAATATTGTCCCGCCTCGCCGTGTGGTACGGAAGGATGTCCATCTCCTCCGCGTCCTGCAAAAAATCAAAGTACAGCTTGGGCGAACATTGCCTGTCTCCCAGGTTTTCCTGGTGCATGCGGTAAACGTTGATGAGCTTCGGACGAACTCCCAAAATGTTTCTGCGCACGAACCGGTAAGCTGTCGATATGGCGGTCATGGGTCAAGTCTCCCTACAATGAGAATAAATGACGAATTGCGTCGCAAACAATCCCGGCCACTGCCGCGTCACCTTTTCCCGCATTTCCCATTCGCAGAAGTCTAGGGGCTTGCGGATCAGCTTGGGCAGATTCCACTGATGCGTGTAACGCATCTCTTTCACGGCCAGTCCCGCGGACTCCATCAATTCCCGCGCGGTCTTGCGCGTAAAGAAATGCAGGTGCGTCCGGTCCAGGATGCCGTAGTCCTGATATTCAAATTTGCCGAAGAGCAGTCCGAACCTCACGCCGAAATTGGCGACATTCGGGATGGACGCGATGATTTCCGCGCCCGGTTTCAAATAAGGCAGCACAAGCTCGATTGTACGCTTCGGATCCCTCAGATGCTCAAGCACGTCCAGAAAAAGGACGGCGTCAAAAAAACCTTCCTTATAAGGAAGCGTCCGAGCTGACTCGAGATCCACGACGCGCGCGTCAGTCATCTTGCCCGCGGCAAGCGACGCTTCCCGGCTGGAAAGCGTGATCCCATAACAGGCGTTTCCGCGCTCCTGCAGATACGAAGAAACGTAGCCCGAACCGCAGCCAACGTCGAGCACGGTCTTGCCGCGCAAATGGCCGTAGAGACGCTCGAAATCACGCGTCCGGCCCTCGTAAACTTTGTTTTCGCATGTCACCGAAAGCATCATGTCAGCGGCGCGCGTGAAGCCTGCCACTCCTCCCATCCGGTCTCGATCCCGAGTTCGCCAAGCCGGCCCACGTCAGCCGAGAAATAGCGCACCAGGTCTTCCCGCAGCGCGGGATCCAGCGCGGGCAAACCGCCGGAATCCTGCCGGCTCGGTTTCGTATTCCAGATTTCCAGCCAGAACCTGGCCGACATGCGCCAGGACAACGGCAGCTTGCGGTAGGCCAGCCTTATCTTCCACGGCAAAAAGGATATCTTGTCCACATCGTTCGGCAGCCAGGAAAGCCTGCGCTCTTTGCCTCCGACATGGTAACGCTTCCCCAGATTAGGCGGCGTAAACTCCGGATCGACTCCGATAAAAGCAAAGATCTGTTTCACGATGCGTCCGGGATCCGAGGCCAGGGCCTCAGCCGTCGTTACAAAGAGAGTGTCACGGTCAAACTTTTCCCCGTAGATTTCCAGGATACGCCCGTATTCTCCCCACGCAAGATAACTGTTTGTTTCCGTCGGACGTTCAAGGGCCTCGCCGCGGCGGCTCATTTGCTCCCGCACCGCTTCTGCGAACGAACGCTTTTCCCAGCCCCTCCTTACCGACATTTTGTAATGCGAATAGGCGCGCTCAACCGGATGCCGCAGCGCGGCGATCAGCTTGACGCCGGGCGCGTGGACGAAAATCCGGCGGGCGATCTCTTCCACCGGCGCCGCAAATCCGCCGGCCATGTAACTGGGCGAAACATCTCCCCACTTTTTTGAAGGCGCCGCATTCCGGTAATGCTCGGAAAATAAAAACTCGCCGCCTTTGCGGTAATTTTCGTCGTCGCTGAAGAAATTCGTCTCTTTGACAAGCGGCAGATAAATTCCGGGATGCGCCGCCAAATATTTGTACAACGCGGTGGTCCCCGCCTTCTGCGCGCCGATGACGATAAAATCCAGGGCTTTCTTTTCCATCAGAAACTGCCAGTTTTGGCAGCCGGGGGGAACGGATAAGCCTCAACGGCGGTTCCCAAACTGTCCGGAACCGCGGACATTCCCTGCCCGCTTCCGCTCAGCAGCCGCTGCATGATCCGCAGGATCTTTCCGGCTTGATTGAACGACGTAAATTCCGTTTTCGCGCGGCTGCGTGCCGCAGCTGAGACACGGTGGTATCGGGCCTCGTCTTTCAAAAGCGCCGCGATGGACTTTGCCATCGCCTGAGGAGAAAAACTATCCACTGCCGCGTTTGTATCTCCGGCAAGGTCCGGCGCCCCCCCGCCATCTTTAAAACAAAAAACAGGATTGCCGAGACTCATGTTTTCCGAAACCACACGCGAGCAGGCATCCTCCCAAGAGGTCAGCGCAAAAACGTGAAAACGCGCGTAATGTTCCAGCGGGTTTTCTACCGGCGGAAGAATGTCCACGGACTCATAAAGACCGAGCTTCCCCGCGATTTCCCGGAATCCCGTCCCATGTTCGTCGCGCGCCGCGCCTACCCACGAAAATCGCACATTTCCCTTACCTAGAATATCCAACAGCTCCCGGGCCATTTGAAGCCACAGCACGCCGCCCTTCCACCAGCGCGGATGTCCGGCGCCCCCGATAACCCACGGCCGTTTGGACAAATCTTTTTTGACGGTATATTTTTCGAATTCCTCTCCGCGAGGCATATAAGAGAGCACGACGTCGATTTTGTCCGCGCTGATGCTGTGCTCGCGCACGAGCATGTCGCGCACCGCCGTCGAGGCCGCAATATAATGCGTTGGATAGCGGGCCAAAACGTCCTGATCGCATTTCGTGTTCCGCAGGACCGCGCTGAGCTCCCGCACATGAAGGATCACCCGCGCTTTCGGCAAATCCAGACGCTCCACAATCCTGAGCGCCGCGGTTGTATTGACGTAAATAATTTCCGGCTTCCAGGAAAACAGCCATGCGTTCAGCTGCGCCTGTTCCCAGGCCCGAATCAGTTTCCTTGTCAGGCGCCTCTTCAGCGAATCGCCTTTGGGAAGCGCGAGCAAGAGTTTCACCGGGCCGAGATTTTCATAACGCCGCCGCAAAGGTCCGCCGGCCAGCGAAAGCACGCGCAGGTCCACGTCCCCGGCCAGGTCTTCGAAAATCTCAGCGGCCGAACGCGGTGCCCCGCTCAGGGAAAAATCATGCGCCAAAAGTAAAACACGGACTCTTTTCATACGCTCTGCGGATGCGCGCCTGCCTTGCCGGCCGCCTGGCTTAGGGCCTTCTCGACGCCGTCAACAGCCTTTTCCATGGCCCAGTTCGCAACCGCATACGCGCGGGCATTGGCTTCCATGGTACGGCGCTCAGCCGTATCGCGCTTCATCCTCAAAATAGCTTCCGCAATCTCATCCGGATCGCGGTCCACCAGCAATCCTACATTTCCATCCGCGACTGTTTCACGGACTCCGCCTTCGCGGATGCCGATGACGGCGGTGCCGCAGGCCATGGATTCCAGCGGCACGAGGCCGAACGGTTCCATGTAAGGCAGGTAGACTGTGGCCTGGGCCCTGCGATAATGATCGATCAGACTGTCGTCGCTCCGGAGATCCGCGAATTCGAGCCTGACGTTTTCTTTCTCCGCCAGACCGGACAAAAAATCGGTTTCGGGCTTGCAGTACCGGCTGTAAAAACCGCCGAGCACAAGCGCCGGCCTCTGGGCCTGCGGGATCCGGGCGAGGCCGCGAATAATCCATTCGTAGCCTTTTTTGAATTCGATTCTTCCGGGACAAAAAACGAAATCTTCCTTCGGGACCGGCGATGGCGTGAATTTTTCCTCGTCGACGCCGAGATAAACCACTTCGGCAAACAAGCCGTAGGTCCGGTAAAGCGACTCGCGGGAAAAGTACGAATTCGCGAGCACGAGTCCCGCGGCGGCCGCGCTTGCGCGGTCTCCGCGTTCCAGCATGCGCCCGCCGAGAGCGCGGCAGGCCGCGGCCAGCCTGGCAGCGACCCCGCTTTCCTTCTTGGCCGGCGCTCTTGTGAGATCTTTCTCGTACACGGAACGCAGGCCTTCATGGCAGCAATAAACCGACGGCGTCTTCAAAAAGCGAAGCAGCGCCGGAGCCTGAGTTGTTTTGCAGGGATGGACGTAGACCACGTCGTAGCCTCGCCCATCGATGTCCGCCGCGATTTTTTTGGCGATCCGCTCGAGCCCCCGGACGTAACGCAGGAAGCAAATAAAATTCACAATCACTTCGGCGCTGTAAACCGGCCACGAAACCGACTTCAGAGCCTCCGCGTCATACGGATAATCCGCGTCGCAAAGGACACCCAGGTCCATGGGGTCCGCGCCCGGCTCCCTCAGCGAATAAAGATCAATGCGATGGCCCCGCGCTTTCAAAATCCGGAGCGTGTCGCCGAGATAGCGCTTGGCGCCGCCTGCGATGAGATTATGGAAAACCGCGATCTTGAGCGGCCTCACCTCGCGTCCGGCATTATTTCTGTGCATTCTCATTCCCTGTACGACTGGATTGCCCCACGGGCGGAAAATCCTGCGATTAAGGCTCCGGCAGAACGGCAGGCATGACGGGCGTTTTTTTCTGCGGCGCGGCTGACTTTTCGAAAAACCGCGGCAGAAGCATGCCGAGCATGTCTTTCACGAGCGCCCTGTCCATGAGCCACAGACTGGCGAAATAAACGGGCCCGCCGACGACGGCAAAATAAAGCAGCGGCATCACGTGGTGGAAGTCGAAGAAAATCAGCTGCGGATAACGGAAAAGAGCCCATTTGACCGCGTACACCGAAGCCACCATGATCAGCGTGGCCGGAAAGGCCGGATACATCCTGCGGATAAATTCTTTGAAGGTGAACTTGACCAGCCGGCGCACGAGAAAATACTGGACCGGCACCATGATGCACGCGTTGCAGAACGGGACAGCCGCGACGCCGTAAATGCCCCAGAAATGGGACAGGATGATCAAAAACGTAATGCGAATGAAAAAACGCAGAAGCTGAAGGCGGTAGCTCCAATTGATCTTGCCGGAGGCCATGTAGACGGCTTCGGTGCCGCTGACAATGGGACCGATGAGCTGGCCGAAGGCGATGATCTGGATGAGGGACCCTACGATTTCGTACTTGGGCCCGTACATCGCGAGGGTGAATTCTTTCGCGACCGCCATGATGCCGAGCGTGAAAGGGATGTCCAGGATGGAGATGTAACGCGCCGTATTCAGGAAGCCGCGCTTGACCTGTTCCGGATCGCGCTGCGCCGCCGCAAAGGCCGGAAACAGCACGCGGCCGACGTGGGCCAGGAGGTTCTGCTGCGTGAACGCCGTAATGTTCTGCGCCAGGACGAAAAAGCCGAGCATCGTGGCGCCGAGCATGCGGCTGATCAGGATCTGGTCCATGTTGTAAGTGATGAAACCGAGGATGCCCATGCCCGTCATGAATTTACCGAAATGGAAAAGCTCTTTCGCGATCTTCCACTTGAAGACAAAGCGGATACGGTAGGGCTCGAAAAACCAGGTGGCCGAAGCGGTAAAGACCATCTTGATCAGGTATGCCGCGACAAGGCTCCATACGTTTTTCCACATCGCGGCAAAAATGACGGCGCACACCGCGTTGAGGATGCAGGCCGCCAGCTCGATGATGGACAAAACATTGAAGCGCATCTTCTTCGTGAGCAGCGCGTTGGGAAGGCGCCCGAGATTGTTGATGAGGAAAATGGCGCCCAGCGCGCGCAGGATCGTGAGGACTTCCTGGTTTTTAAGCAGGCCGGCCAGGAGCGGCGCGGCCAATTCGAAAATCAGGAAGATGACGAACGCGGTCCCCTGCAGCATGAAAAAGGCCGTGTGTTTGGCATCTTCGAACGTTTCGTCCACCGGGCGCTGGATGAGCGCGCCGTCCACGCCGAAGGACTTCATGAAGCTGAAGCCGTCGATCGCGATGAAGGCCATGGCAAAAAGGCCGAACACCGACGGCTCGAGCATGCGGGCCAGGATGGCAAAAGAGATGACCCGGATGACGCGCTGGAAGATCTGGTTAATCGCCAGCCACTTCACCCCTGAAACCGCTTGTTTTTTCAACGATGTCATGATGAATGTGTTCCTTTGAATGACGTCCGCTCGGGACGGTCATGGATTAGGCCGGTCCTATGAGAAATCCTGGGGTGATTCCACCGGCCTGAGGCTTCCTTAAAGAAGGTAAGCCCAGTAAACAACCGCGAGCGCGCCCGCAAGAACAAGGCACACCGCGTAAAAACGGTCGAGCGCACGGGATTTGCGGCGTTCACGCGAACCCGGCCATTCCATCACAGATAATTTGTCTAAGGATTTGGGCATAGATCAGCCGGCAAGGACGCTCGTCGCAAAAAACACGGCAGCGATGGCCAAGCGGCAAAAAGCAAGCGTTTCCCTTTCCCGCCTTTGCGCCGGCGGCGAAAAAAGGGCCGCGAGCGACCAGAAAAAGAAAACAAGCGTGAGTTCAAAACAAAGCGTGTGGATCATGCCGGGCTCGGCCAGGGCCGCGAAGAAACTCGCAAACCCGTTGGCACGCTCCAGCGGATGGTCATGGATGTTGATCGAAAAATCCGTCAAAGGCCCGTAATGCAGGGTCTTCGAGAAAGGCCAGAACAGCATCAGGCCCTTGGGCGCGCGGCCGAAGAGGTCCAGCACAAGATGCGAAACGTAAGCGCCGAAGCTCGCGGGAAAATAATCCCGGAAGCGCTCGGAGCGGAACTTCGAAAAGAACCAGGCGCAGGCGGTGCCGCAGACGAGCGCCGCAAAAAAGCTGTGGGTCGCGCCGCGGTGGAACGCAGCGGCTTTGCCGGCCAGGATGCCGGGAAGGAAATCGAAATCCGGCATGTTGGCCAGGAGAACGCAGGCGGCGGCGAACAGAAAATCCACGGCCTGCTGTTTCTTCGAGGCCCGGTAAAATCCGTACCCGGCGGCGGAATGGAGGACCGGAAGCGACATTGCTAGACTTTCCCCCATTCGGTCCGGACGCGGCGCTTGCGTTCGGGATGGTCGTCGGCACGATCGCCGGCGCGGCGGCGCACTTCGTCGTCCATGAGGATCTCGTCACGCGTGGGCGTGCCGATCATGCGGAGCGCCCAGTCCGCGACTTCACTTTCGGGAGTCGGGATCGTGACCGGGGTAAGGTCTTTCTCAAAACGCTGCCACTGGCCGCTCAAAAAACGTTCGTGGAAAAGAAAACCGAGGAATAGGAGCGAGGCGCCGAGCATTTTCACGACGGCCGATCCCATGAGAACGAGGGGCCAAAGCTGATGCTCGCGCGCCGCGTAGGCATCGCCTATCGTCAGAGCCTGGGCCACCGAAGCCGCGGCATAAAGCACCGCGCCCAAAGCCAGGCATCCGGCGCTCTTCGCGGATTCGCGCAGCGCGTCACGAAGGCGGTAACCGAGGACCACGAACGGAAGGATCAGCGCGATGGCCGTCACCCAGGGAGCGGTCTCGAGTTCGAAGCGGCTGAAATACATCCAGCCCGTAAAATCTTTCATGGACGCGGCCTCCTGGCAGGAAAGCAGCGCGAAAAACGCGCAGAAAATCCGCCAGGTGGTTTTGTGAGACGCTTTCGCGGAAAAATTGGCGAGGCTGCCGCAGACCAGCGCGGCGAACGCCAAAACCACGGCACAAAACCAGCCGAAAACAGAGTTCTTCAGGATGATGCCCTGCAGCAGCCCTTGCGAGGACTGGCCTCCGGAAGCGGCATACGTCAGAAAATATCCGGACGCGATGAGTCCCGCGAGGGTGAAAAGAAGCGTGGCCACCCCTTGGATCTCGAAATAATCGGCGAACGGCTTCGGCATTGAAATTTTTTCTTTTTTGACTTGCATCACTCCTCCTGTGGGCCCAGGCCTCGAGACCTAGAGCCGGACCACTTTCTCGGAATTCGCGCCCTTGAAGAAATTGCGGGTATCGAGAATCACCGGAAATTTTTCGACGAGCTGCTTGCGGTCGAACAGATCGTGGTCGGTGACCAGGATGGCCAGGTCCGCTTTGACGGGCTGGGAATCCAGGTTGACGGATTTGTACGCCGTTCCCGCCGTGATCAGTTCGGGCACATACGGATCCGTGTAGCTGACTTTCGCGCCTTCGTGTTCCAGCATCTCAATGATGTGGAACGCCGGAGATTCGCGGAAGTCGGAAACGTTTTTCTTGTACGTCACGCCGAGCACATGGACGCTCGTGCCGCGCAAGGGCTTGCTTGAGCGGTTCAGGATCGTCTGGGCCTTGCGGACCACAAACTCCGGCATGTTGGAATTCACGGCATCGGCGAGGTCGATGAAGCGCGGGCTGAAACCGGTGCTGCGCGCCTTCCAGGCCAGGTAATGCGGGTCGATCGGAATGCAGTGTCCGCCGAGGCCGGGGCCCGGGAAGAACGGCATGAAACCGAACGGCTTCGTGGCCGCGGCTTCGATGATCTCCCAGATATTGACGCCGAGCTTTTCGGACATCTGGCACATTTCGTTGACGAGACCGATATTGACGCTGCGGAACGTGTTTTCGAGCAGCTTCACCATTTCGGCGGACTGCGTCGAGCTGACGACGTGCACTTTTTCGATGGCCAGCGCGTAAAACTGCCGCGCGAGTTCGGTGCACTGGGGCGTGACGCCTCCGACGACCTTCGGGATGTTACGCGTATGATACGTCGCGTTTCCCGGATCGACGCGTTCGGGCGAAAAGGCCAGGAAGAAATCCTTCCCGACTTTCAGGCCGGTGTCTTCGAGCATGGGAAGAATGACTTCTTCGGTCGTGCCCGGATACGTGGTGCTTTCCAGGATGACAAGCATGCCGGGATGGACGTATTTGGCGATCTGTTCGGCCGCCGCGACGATATAGGACATGTCCGGATCCTTGGACTTGCGAAGCGGAGTCGGCACGCAGATGTTGACCGTGTCCAGCTCGGAAATCACGCTGAAATCCGTTGTCGCGCTGAGCTTCTTGGCCGACGTCAGGTCTTTCAAGGTGTTCTGCGGCACGTCCTGGATGTAGGACTTGCCTTCGTTGACCGACGCCACTTTGCGGGTGTCGACATCGATGCCCGTGACGCGAATGCCGGCGTGGGCAAATTCCACCGCGAGCGGAAGGCCGACATAGCCGAGGCCGATGATGCCCGCGCGAATGGTTTTCGTCTGGATTTTCTGCTCTAACGTCTGGTTCAAGGCTGTTTTCTCCATGGGTATCTTCCTTCGCTTGAAATAAATTTTGATAATCCGATTGCGCTTGTCAGCACTATACCCCTTTGCCCGACAAATGTTAGCGGGGATTTGCCCACAAAATGGTCAGGCAAAAATTGACACGCGAAAGGATTCATCGTACGACCGTCAACGGTTTCCCCTACCTGCGCCATTATTCGACCGTTACACTTTTGGCCAAGTTACGCGGCTGATCGACATCGGTTCCGCGCAGCACGGCCACATAATAAGCCAGGTACTGGAGCGGCAGCGCCACCAGCAAAGGCGACAAGATTTCGCTGCACGCGGGAATCTCGATGACGTCGTCTGAAATCTGAGCAAGCTTGGTATCGCCGGGATTCGCGATGGCGATGACGCGGCCCTTCCGGGCCTTGACTTCCTGGATGTTGGAAAACATTTTTTCGTACACCGGCGAATGCGGCGCGATGCACACGACCGGCATGTCCTGGTCGATGAGGGCGATGGGCCCATGCTTCATTTCGCCCGCCGGATGGCCGGTAGCATGGATGTAAGCGATTTCCTTGATCTTCAACGCGCCTTCGTGCGCGTTCGGATAATTGATGCCCCGGCCCAGGAACAGAAAATCACGGGCGCGGAAATATTTCTCGGCAATCTTACGGATTTTTTCCTTGCCTGCGATGATCGCGCTCATCTTGGCCGGGATGCCCTGGAAGTCATGGACCAGCTCTTCATACACGTGGCTGGAAAGCGTTTCGCGGATCTGGCCCCAATAAAGGCTGAGCGCGACGAGCACGCCGAGCTGCGCCGTGTAAGCCTTGGTCGACGCCACGCCGATTTCCGGCCCGGCCTGCGTGTAAATCACGCCGTCGGATTCGCGGGCGATGGTGCTGCCGAGCACGTTGCAGATCGAAATCGTCTTGTAGCCCATATCCCTGCCCTTGCGCAAGCCCATGAGCGTGTCCACGGTTTCTCCGGACTGCGTGATGGAAAGGACGAGCGTGTTCTTCAAAGGAACGAGCGTGCGGTAGCGCAGCTCCGACGAAACATCCACTTCGGTCGGGATGCCGGCCAGTTTTTCAAAAAGGAATTTGGCGGTGAGCGCCGCGTGCCAGGACGTGCCGCAGGCCTGGATGATGACGCGTTCGGTCTTGCGCAGGGTTTCTTCGTCGAAGCGGAGCACGTCGAAAACGCGTTTCTCGGCGATTTTGCCGACGCGCTTGCGGACGAGCGCATCGAGGACCTTGGGCTGTTCCTCGATTTCCTTCAGCATGAAATGTTCGAAGCCTTCCTTGCTGACGTCTTTCGCATCCCATTCGATCTTCGTCACCAGGTTGGGGACGTCCTCGCCGTTCACGTTCGTCACCCGGACGTTGTCGCGCGAAATAACGGCCATCTGGTAATCCTCGAGGAAAATGACGTTGCGCGTGTAATCCAGGAGCGCGGGAGCATCCGAGGCCACGAGATTACGGCCTTCGCCCACGCCCACGACGAGCGGGCTTCCGTTGCGGGCCGCGATGAACTTGTCCGGTTCGCGCGTGCTCATGACGCAGAAGGCGTAGCAGCCTTCGATCTGCTTCAGCGCGCGCCGCACCGATTCCTCGAGCGGCATTTTTTCCTTGAGATGGTAGTTTTCCACGAGGTGGCAAAGCACTTCCGTGTCCGTGTCGGACTGGAAGACGTGGCCTTGGGCGATGAGAAGGTCTTTGAGCGCGGCATGGTTTTCGACGATGCCGTTGTGGACGACCGCGATGGAACCCGTGCAATCCGAATGCGGATGCGCGTTGGCCTGCGAAGGCTCGCCGTGCGTGGCCCAGCGCGTGTGGCCGATGCCCATGCGTCCCTCAACGGGATTGGCCAGGACCACTTCGCTCAGGTTGCGGAGCTTGCCCGCCTGCTTGTGGATGGAGATTTTATCTTCTTCGAGCGTCGCGATGCCCGCCGAGTCGTAGCCCCGGTATTCAAGGCGCGACAGCCCTTTCAATAAAACGTTGCCGACTTTTCCGTCACCAATATAACCAACGATGCCGCACATGGATGAAAGCCCCTCTTGAGATCGTATTTTCGGCCGCAGTCCGTTAAACTAAAACGGTACGCCGCCGGGACTTGCCGGAACTTTTCTTCTTCGACTTCTTCTGGTCCAGGAGGCCGGAGTCGAGGAACCAAGCGACCGTCTTTTCGAGGCCTTCCTTGAAACGCGTCTGGACCTTAAAATTCAGGATCTTTTTCGCCTTCGAGATATCCGCGAAGGTGCGCCTGACGTCGCCGGCGCGCTTGGGCTTCATCACGGGCTTGATGTGTTCCTTGCCAAGAATACGCTGCAGTTCCGTGTACATGTCGAGGATCGAATATTCTTCGTGGCAGGCGATGTTGATGACTTCCCCGCTGGCCTTGGGCGTCTTCATGGCCAGGATGTTGCCCACAACGACGTTGTCGACGTACGAAAAGTCGCGCGACTGCTTGCCGTCCCAGTGCATTTCCGGGGCCTTATCATTGAGAAGCGCCTGGATGAAAATCGGAATGACCGCCGAATACTTGGATTCGGGATTCTGGCGCGGGCCGAACACGTTGAAATAGCGCAGTGCGACGGTTTCGAGGCCGTAAAGCTTGGTGAAAATCTTGCAGTAGTATTCGCCCATGATCTTGGAAGCGGCATACGGCGAGCAGGGTCCGGGAAGGTCGGTTTCCTTTAATACGGGCTGCTTGGTTTCGCCGTAAACGGACGAAGAAGACGAGAAGACAAGGCGCTTTACGCCGGCATCGCGGGCCGCAACAAGAAGGTTCAGCGTGCCGCCGACGTTGATGTGATCGGTTTCGATCGGATTATCCACGGAACGCAGCACGGCGCGCGCCGCGGCGAAGTGGAAAACACCATCAATGCCTTTCACGGCCTTTTTCACCGCCGCCATGTTGCGGAGGTCGCCCTTCACAAGCTCGGCTTCCGGATTGATGTTATGCTTATAGCCGGTGGACAGATTGTCGAGGATGCGTACGCTGTTCCCCTGTTTCACAAGTTCGTCCACGAGATTGGATCCAATAAAGCCGGCGCCGCCGGTCACAAGATATTTAGACATCTAAAAATCCCTTCCTTATGCTTTTATTTTAAGTGGATAAAAAGAAGCAAGGAACCTTTCGGCACTTTTCCTCCAGGTTTCCTTGCTCGGATTTTACCCCTTTATTTCCGCTGTTTCTGTAAGGTCTTCCCCTGTTCCGACGGGCAAAATCGCTTTTTTCCCGCTTTTCAGGACATGCTTCTGCCACCAGGCATTGAATTTGTTCTCGGTGTTTTCAAAATTGATCCCAGCCACTTTCATGTGATGGCGGGCTTTTTTCTTGAAGCTGGTGTTGTCCAGCTCATGCCCGTAACCGAGATAATAGTTATTATAGTAGCGGTAGTCCGCCGACTGATACTGGACGTTGGTCAGCACGTAACCGAGCATCCGGGCACCCGCCTGCTTGAACAGCAGGTTGGACTGCGCGATCATGCTCTTGGGCGTGCGTCCGATCTGAATGATGAAGAGGACGCCGTCCACGTCGCGGGCCATGATGCCCGGATCCGCAACCGACATGATCGGAGGCGAATCGATGATGATGTAGTCGAAATACAGCCGGAGCTCCGCGATGAGAAGACGGAACTTCTGCGAGTTCACGAGCGTCGAGGGGTTCTTATGCAGATGGCCCCGCGGCATGATGCAGAGGTTCGGGATCGAATTCTTCACGAATACTTCTTTGGGATTCAACTCCTCCGTCAGAAGGTCCGAGAGTCCTTTTCTCGTCCCGCCGAAACCCATGTATTCATGGATCTTGCCTTTTCTGAGGTCCGCGTCGATAAGCGCAACGCGAACGTCCTGGTCTTCCGCCAAAGAAAGGGCCAGGTTAGTCGACGTGATGCTCTTGCCTTCGCCCTGCAGCGAGCTGGACACAAGGATGACCTGGGCGCCGCTCTTCTGGAGCTGGCTCTTCAGGCTGGTGCGCATCATGCGGTACTGTTCCGTCACGAGCGAGTTGGGGAAATTGTACGTGACGATACGGATGTCGGGCTTGCAGTTCTTCTCGTGTTTAATGCCCGCATCCCAGGCAACCTTCTTTTCTTCGGTTCCTTCCGCGGCCACGCGGAACGACGCCGGCTTGGAAGCCTTCGGAGCCTTCGGGGCCGGGCTGTCGCTGTCATGCTGGATCTTGTTCAGGGCATCGCTAAACTTGCTCATAAATTTTTTCTCCTTGGAAGCGCAGATCGGTGATCGATTCCTCAATGATCTCTCCGGTAATCACCTTCGAGTCTTTGACAAATCCCGTCAGAAGAGAATGGTCGCAAAGCACGTTGACCATGCGCGGAATTCCCTTCGTGTATTCGAAAATCGCCCGATAAGCGTCCTCCTCGTAATAAGATTCCGCAGTGCGGCCGTTGGCGGTAACGGCGGCAAGGCGGTGCACAATGTAATTCTTGGTTTCGTCGTAGCTGAGCGGCGTGATGTGGTAATGCACGGCCACGCGCTGGCGAAGCTGCTCGAGGGAGGCCATTTCGAGCTTTTTACGGAGCTCCGGCTGGCCGAGCAGCACAATTTGAATCAGTTTTTCCTTTTCCGTTTCCAGGTTCGAGAGCATGCGCACTTCTTCGAGGCACGCGGGGCTCAGGTTCTGGGCCTCGTCAATAATGAGAACGACGTTGTACCCTTCCATGATCTGCTGGATGAGGTACTGGTTGAGCTGGATGAGCAGCTTGTCCTTGGAACCGTCTTTATAAGGAACGCCCAGGTCTTCCAGAATCATGGTGAGGACACCCTTCGGGCTAAGCGCCGTGTTCGTCACGACCGCGCTCTTGAACTTGCTGTCCAGGCGCTTGAGAAGCGTGCGGGCGACCGTCGTCTTCCCCGAACCGATGGGGCCGGTGATCACGACAAAGCCCTTGCGCTGCTTGATCGCGTAAATCAGCGCGTCCAGCGCGGCGCGGTGCTGCTCCGACGGGTAGAAAAACGACGAGTCGGGCGTAATGGAAAACGGGTTCTCTTTGAGCCCGAAAAAGTGCTTATACAGCGGCATCGGCTTTGAGCCTTTCTCCCAGCAGGAGCTCTTCGGGATTAATTGTCGCGATCGTGCCGAAAATCGGGAGCTCGAGAAGCTCCCGCGCTTCGTCCACGGTGCGGATCGAGTTGTTGCTCATCTCGATCAGGAAAATAAGAGCGATGCCGGCGCCCAGGCCGATGAAAATGCCCGCGATGGAAATGATGACGCGGTTGGGCTTGAACGGCTTCAGCGGAAGGCGCGCGGGCTCAAGCATGCTGAACTTAAGGCCCTTTTCGGACTCTTCGAGCGTCTGCGAAAGCTTGGCGGTCTCCAGCTTCTGGAGGAATTGCTGGTAAATGTTGTTGTTGACGTTGTAGTCGCGGCGCAGGCGGGCCAGCTCCTGTTCCTGGAGCGGAACGCTGGAAACCAGGCGCGCGTAATTTTCGTCACCGACGTCAAAGCCGGCATCTTTTGCCGCGCGGAACTGCTTGTCGCGCTGCTCCTCGAGCTGGCGGATGAGTTCCTGCGTCTGGATGACGCGCGGATGCTTCGGCGTGTTGTCGACCATGAGGTTGTTGAGGTCCATCTTGAGCTGCACGAGCTGCTCGTTGAGCCGGGTGGCGACAGGAAGTGTCGCGCTGTAGAGCTCGCTGAACTGGCGCAGCTTGGTCTCGGAAGACTCGAGCTTCGTGCGGTACTGGTCGAGCTGGTCGGTAATAAACTGAATGGCGCTGTTGGCCTGGAGGTTCGTGGAGGTCAACGTGCCTTCGACGATGATCGTGGCCAGCGCTTCGACGATGTTCTGCGCCTGCTTGGCGTCGGTCGCATCGGCCGCCACAACGATGATGCCGTCGCCGCGCATCTTGATGTCAATATTGTTGCGGAGGTTGCGGATCAGGGTTTCATATTCAAGCGGCGACTTGACCTTCTTGTCGAGCTGCAGCTTTTCCGCCAGGAGCGTCAGGCGCGGCCAAGACAGCAGCTGTTCGCGCAGGGCGCGGAGACGCGCATGCTCGGAAGGCGTGATGGCCAGACCCGAAATCAGCGGGTTCAGGATCTGCTCGTTCTGGATCATCAGGACCGTTTCGGACCGGTAAACCTTCGGCAGCGAAAAGGAGAAGGAGACCGAACCGACCACGCAAGCCAGCACCGTGATGGCCAGCAGCAGCTTGTGCCGCAGCACCATATAATAGTATTCTCTCAATCGGAACGACTGTCCCATACTCGTAATGTTCATTGTTTCCCATTCTCCTTTAGGATGACGTACCGCCGGTCCGGGCGGTTAACCTTCGATCATGTCCCAAACATTAAAAACCATACGAAATACCAGCCGGCCTCCCGCTACGATCAACGGCCAGAACAAAAAGGTGCGGTAAAGCGCCGGGCCGGGATAAAAATGTTTGCGCCAGGGTTTCATTAATTATTCTTCCCCCCGGAGATGAACCCGCCGTCTTTGCTGCCGAAGCCGAGTTCATAAACGGCCGCGGCCTGGAAGAGCGGGCCCACGAGCCTCGAGAAACCGTTGACGAACCGGTCGAAGTAGCGCTGATGCACGACGAGCGTGTCGCCCGGCTGGAGCAGGAAGTCTTCCGCCGAGTCGCCTTTTTCGATCAGTTTCTTCAAATCAACTTTTTTCTTCGCGGCCTTGTCATTGTCGCGGAATTCCGAAGGACGGATGACATAAACGCGCTTGAGCGAGCCGTCCATGCGGGGAAGGCCCGCGGCCACGATGGCTTCTTTCACCGTAATCTTATTGCCCTTCATGGCGAACTTGCCGGGCCGGTTAACGAAGCCGAACACGTAGATGTTCTTGCTGCGGTATTCCGAGATCATGACGGCCACGTCGGGATAACGCACATATTCTTTCAGGCGCTCGGTGATGTCAGCCTTCAGCTCTTCTTTCGTCTTGCCTTCGGCCTTGACGTCGCCGACGAAGTTGTACTGGATGTTGCCGTTCGGGTCCACGATGTAGCGGCCCGAGAAATCAGGCTGGTTGCGGACGATGATCGTGACCACGTCGTCCACGCCCAGGGTGTAATCGGAGCCTTCGCCGATGATTTCGACGTAGGGCGAGTACTTAGAATACGGGGAGACTTCATTGGCCGCGTAGGGATCGTTCGCACCCTGCTGCGGCTGCTGCGCGTAGGCCGGCATCATCTGGCCCTGCTGATAAGCCGTGGGCGGAGCGGACATGGGAGACCCCATGGGGCCGTAAGGAGAGCTCATGAAGCTCGCATACGGGCTGAATTGCGTCTGGTAGTTGGTGCTGTATCCCACGGAAGCCACGGGATAATCCCCCACTACAGCGCTGGTGCCATTCATATCGGTGCCGCTGTCATTGCCGCGGTACGCGAGCGGCTCGGCCGAAACATAGGGCACGGCCAGAATCATCACCAGCACGCTGGCGGCCCCTTTTATTAGTGCAGTCTTTAATTTCATGGAATCCATCCTCACTTTGTCCGGGAATTTAAATCTCATAAACGGAGTTCACAAGCCTTTCCAGCGCGTCCAGGTCTTCTTGCATGTAAACACGCCAGCCTTTCCAATCACGCTTGGGCTTTTTGACCTTGCCGGCCTTTTCCCACCGCATGATGGTCTTCGTGGTAACGCCGATCTTTTCCGCGACTTCTGTTATGGTGTAGCGGCCATTATCTTTCAACACAATTCCTCCCTGAATGACTCAAGACTATTAACTCAGTGCAATTCCTGACATTTCCAACTATGTCCTGGAGTGTCCAACTATGTACATGAATTATGCCAATCAGCAAAACCCTGAAAATATAATCACGGGTGTCTACGGATGTTTATTGTTGCTAGCGATCGCTCGTTTACCGTTGGGCCATTTCATCATCCGCAGACGGGCGGGATGTCTAAAAAATTAAACATCGTGGAAATAACTTAACGTATCTTATTGATACCAAATGAGTTATTTCATCAATGTCAAAGACCCAACGAATGTCGATTTATTTCATCAAGCGGAAAACGATATTAGGCGGAAGCTTACCACCTGACTTTAGAAATTGCAAATCAGGGAGTAAAAAAAGTGTCCCATTAAGGGGAAAATAAGGGGGGACAGTCCTGGACTATCGGCGGGAATGCTTGTTCATGGTCCGGGAATGCATGTCGGTCTTCAGGCAGGCCACGCGATCCAGGAAAAGAACGCCGTTCAAGTGGTCGATCTCGTGCTGGACGCAGATGGCTTCGATACCCTGAAACTTACTTTCGTGCTCCCGGCCGTCGGCGGATTGCCACCGGGCCGTGACGCTGTCATAACGTTTGAGATCCGCCGTGTAATCCGGGAGGCTCATGCACCCTTCCCGGCTCAGGATTTCTCGGCCCTGTTCAAGGATCCGGGGATTGACCAGGACGATGAGCGACGCGCCGGGAACGCGCGGCGAAACATCGACCAGAGCCACGGCGCGGCCGTCGCCGATCTGCGGCGCGGCAATGCCGATGCCGTGTTTCTGAGCACGCATGATCTTTTCCAGTTTACGCACGAGCTGCGCGAGCGAGGCATCGAACGCTGTCACGGGGCGCGCCTTTTGCCGCAGCACGGGATCGGGGAAAAAGCGGATTTCAGACACGTCAAAACCGCAAGGATTCTACAGGCTTCCAGTGAATGTCGATGCGCAGGCTGCGGCGCAGCTTTTCCAGGCCCGCTTCGATCGTCCGTTTCGAAAATCCCCGTGGGACGTCGACTTCAAGGACCAGAACGTAAATCCCCTGCCTGCCCTGGGCCACGATCTTGGAATTCAGGTCCGTGATGTTCAACCTGCGGCCCGCGAAAAAACGGCTGACGTGGTAGACGATGCCCGTGCGGTCTTTGCCCGCCGCCGTCAGGATGTACCGGTCTGTCGCCTTTTGCTTTTTTGATTTGGCGCGAGCGAGACGCTTCCAGTTGATGGAAAGCCCGGCGCGGCGCCCCAGCGCTTCCAGGGCCTTGCGGACTCTCGGTTCGGCCCCGCCCGCGGCGAGCGAGACGATCAGGATCATCGCGAACTCACGTTCGAGGATGGTCATGCTGACGTCTTCCAGGTTTCCTTTTTGCTTGAAAAGAACGCCCGTGACTTCGGCGATGATGCCGGGTTTATCGTTTCCGGTCACGCTGATGACGGCATGCGGCATGGCTTCCTCCGTGATGGCAAGATGGGTCAGGTTGGGGTTATTCGGGCCGGTGCGGCGATGCGTCCACGGGGGCCCGCCACCACGCATCGGAAGGAGCTTCTTCTTTCTCGGCGGCGGGTTCCGGAGGCTGCTCCTCCGGATGGGCCGCGGCATAAGCGCTGATCTTGGCCTCGACGTAATCCGAATCGATTTTTAAATTCGCGTTCGGCAAAAGCCCGCGGTACATGAACGGCAGCACCATGCGGCCGTGCTCGTTCACAAGGCCGCCCAGCGACGGGAACTCGTCCAAGACCATTTGCGTGAGTTTTTCCATCAGCACGATCTTGCCCTGCATGTCGAGCTGATGGTCTGCCAGCGAAACTTTACCTTCGGCTTCGATCGCATAACTTTCATGCTTCACCATCGCGTCACGGACAAAGGCCTGCCCCTGCACCACTTCGATGTTGGCTTGCGCAATATCAAACGGCAGTTTTTTTTCTTCCAGCACCGTGGCGAAAACGAGGAGGTTGAATTCCGGCGATTTCCGTTTCCCGCCCGCGGCGTCTAAGGCCAGCGCCAGCGACTCCCGCACGATGTTTTTTTCGATGAAACGCCCTTTACGAATATCGACGGCGCCTTTCAACGCGGATTCCGGCAGCACCTCGCTCAGCTTCGTCAAAGGGCTGCGGCCTTCCAGATGCGCGGTCATCTCCCCTTCCAGGTAATCGTTTTCAATACCGAGAAGCTCCATGACGCGCTGGAAGCTGATGCCCGAAGATTCGATTTCCCCCTCGAATTGCGGCTTGCCGCGCAGGAAAGGCTTGATCTCGCCTTCGAACATCAGTGTCTCGTCCGCATCGCTCATGGCTGCGGAAAAAGAATCCTCGGCCGGCTGGTAAACGCCCTGCAGGCTGTAGGTCTGCGCCGGCGCGTCTTGCGGGCTGCCGACGGCATCCACCTGCCAGGCTCCGCCTTTCTGCGCTTCGGCCAGAAAATGAACAGAATAGGCCGCGGCCGGACCGCCGGATTTCCGGTCGGGGCGGAAAATCACCGTAGCTTCGCTAGCCGTCATGGACTGCAGGACGAACTCCCAGCTCGAAGGATCACGGAAATCAGGAATTTTCGGCATCGGCAGTTTTTGCGCGAGTCTTCCGCCCGCGGGCTGAGGCGGCACGGCGACGCTGAGATCGATGTAGGGTTTAGTGAACTCGAGATTTTCCGCGATGAAGCGGCCTGAAAAAAGGCCGCGCCAGCTCAAGGTGACTACAGCCTGAGGCGCGGACAATACCGTTTCATGCGTCACGGGCGCGGAAACGCGGAGACCTTCGGCAATAATTTTGGGCTGGCGGCCGGGGCGGATGGAAATCGTGCCCAAATCCACATCGCAGGAAAACGTGCGGGCCAGCGATTCTTCGATGCTCTTGCGGAAAGATTCCGTGGAATAAAGCGTGGTGGTGGCCAGCATGGAGAAAAAAGACGCGGCCAGGCACAGCGCGAGCAGCAGCGGCGGAATCAGGAGCAGCGGGTTTTTCGCCTCACCCGGATCAAGAGACCGGTGGAGGTGATACCGGGGCTTGTGAAAAGTTTTCTTCATAGGACCAGATTCCTTGGGCTTTTTTCTTGGCTTCGTCTTCGAGCCGGAGAAAACCGTCGAGCTCCTGGCAGGGTTTCGAGCGGTCGACCTTGGCCGCGCCGAGAAACAGCAGAAGCTCGTTCACCATGACTTTCTTTTCCCGCGTCTTGAATTTGTCCGCAAAGGGCATGTCGATTTCCGACGTATTCACAAAAAGGTACGCGGGCACGGGGCCTTCCGCCGGAGCCGTATCCGGGCGGACTTCGATGTCTTTCCCGCCTAAAAGAATGGGCAAAAGGCGGAGGGTTTCCTCGGGAAGCTCCAGGCCTGCGAGCTGTACGGTTTGGCCGTTATCCAACGCCAGACTGCCGTCCGGATGAATCGAGGAAACTTTCTCGGCCCAAAGACGCGGCACAACGCTCAAAAAAACCACCAACACTAGGAGTAACGTCTTCACAGAGGCCATTCTGCCCCACCCGGCTGTGAAATCAAAGGGGTTTATTCCAGCACGGCGGCAGACGGCGCCGGAGCCTCAGTTTCGGGAGCCGGAAACTTTTTGTAGCGGATCATTTCTCCCCGCGCATGGATATAGCCTTCCGGAAAAACGCTGGAAGCAGGATCCGGCCAATACGTGACGTTCACCACGGCATTGGCGCCGTAACGGTTTTTGGCGGTGCGGGCAAGCGTATCCTTCAATTTGTTTTTGTACATCTCCGCGCGCGAGGTGTCGGCCCTTCCCAGGGTTACGGCCTCTTTCGTCATGCCGGTAAGAACCGGCGCGATACGGCAGGCGCGTTCCTGGACTTCAAGAGTTCCGAGCGTATCGTACGGCGCGGAAGCCGGAGCTTCCACGGCACGCACCTTTTCCGTGCGCGCGCAGCCGGAAAAAGCAAAGATGAGAATCATGACGGGAACGATTTTTTTTTGCATAAGGCCTCCTGTGGGGACCTTAGGATATCGGTTTTTGATGGTAAAACCTTGAGGGGCTGTTACTTAGCCTTGCGGAGCTGCTTCTCCGCCCAAGCCAGGGCCTCGGCCTTGCCGGGAAAAGCCCCTTCCAGCTGCAGGGTATAAGCCTCGTCCAGAATCTCCCGGATCAGCGGCCCAGGCGCGGCTCCCATGGCCAGCAGGTCATGGCCGTTGAGGAGCGGCTTGGGCTTGAGCTGCTCCTCCGCGAAAGCCGCCCGCTTCTGTTTGAGGAAGTCATAATTGTCGAGCTTGCCGTGGCTGGAAAGACAGTCGATGCGGTGCAATTCCAGCTCTTCCCCGAAATTGTCGCGGGCGATAAAACGCATGAGCTTCCCCTCGCGCATTTTCTGCACGTCCGCGAATTTCATGTGGTTTTCCACGGCTTCCGAGACTTTGTCGATTTCTTCATTTGAGAACCGCAGACGCTTCATGATCTCACGCGTCATCTTGGCGCCGATGGGCGCATGCTCGTAAAAACAGATCTTGCCGTTGCGAATCGCATACGTGACCGGTTTGGCCACGTCGTGGAAAAGCGCGGAAAGCGCGAGCGTTGCCGAGGGCTCGTTCAGTTTTTCCAGCAGCATGCGCGTGTGAATGAACACGTCGCCTTCCGGATGGTATTGCGGCGGCTGCTCCACGCCCTTCATGGCTTCGAGTTCCGGCAGGATGACTTTTAGAAGACCGGACTCGGACAAAAGCGAAAAACCACGGGCCGCGCCTGTTCGAGTCAGAATTTTTACGACTTCGTCGCGGATGCGCTCCGGACTGACGCACCGGATCTCGGCCGCCATTTTTTTCACGGCGTTCCAGGTTTCCGGCTCAATCTCGAAGCCGAGCACCGAAGCAAACCGGACGGCCCTTAAAAGTCTCAGCTTGTCTTCTTCAAAGCGCTTTTCCGGTTCACCAATCGCGCGGATGACCTTCTTTTTCAAATCCTCGCCGCCGCCCACGAAATCAATGACTTTTTCTTCGAAGGGGTCATAGAAAAGACCGTTCACCGTAAAATCGCGGCGCGCCGCATCTTCCTTCGGGCCCGTAAAGCTGACGTGGGTTGGGTGCCGGCCGTCCTGATAGCCGCCTTCGGTACGAAACGTGGCCACTTCGAAAACATGCTCGCCTTCTTCCACGACGAGCATGACGCCGAATTGCTTGCCGACCGGGATCGTGCGGGGAAAAAGCTTTTCGATTACGTCCGGAACCGCGGACGTCGCCACGTCGAAATCCTGAGGCGGCTTCTTCATCAGATGATCGCGGACGCAGCCGCCGGCGAAATAAGCCGTATGGCCCGCTTTACGCAGAGTGTCCGCGATGCGGACGGCTTTTTTTGCGAGTTCGGAGGTCAGATCCATGTTTGGAATTTCCGGAAGGTTACGAGCCGAAAAAATCGCGGGCTTTTTTCTGGCCGACGGCTTTTTGAAAATCGCCGTAGTCGATGAAGACCATCTCCGGCCTTTTCTCCCGGATGCGGCGCACGGTGGTGAAACGCTCGCCCTGATGGGTCTCGATCCGGCGGCTCGTGATGTATTTGAACGGAACCCCGCATTCCGGGCAGGACGTGGCCGTGTAACCGTCGATCCCGAGCGCGCGGCAGGCCGAACAATCCGCCGACAAATCGCCCATGATGAGCAAATGCTTTTCCACATCCTCCAGGTCGAACTCCTGATACACGCGAAGATAATGTCTGGCCATACGCCTCCCGCCTGCTTTAGATCCGGTACACTTTGTCGCCCACGGACACGTCGCTCTTGACCTCCAGGCCGATCTCCTCGCCCGGACGCCCCTGGTCGATCGGAATCCTGTTGATCTGCATGGACTTCACTTTTTGCCTTATCTTACCCGATTTTCCGAGGATCACAATAGAATCCCCAAGGTCGAGCGGCTCCTCCAGCTTGAGGACCGCCGCGTGGACTTTGGGAAAATAATGCGTCAAGTTGCCCACATAAGTTCCCGGCGCCTCGTCTTTCGGGAGAGCTTTGGCGGAAACCTTTGCGGGGCGCACCGGTTTGGTCTCAGTCTTCAACTTGGCCTTGGCTTTTACGACAGGCAGCTTTGCCGGCCTTGGGCTGGGCTTGGGCGCGGGCGCCTTCTTCTTGGGCTTGGAAGCTTTTTTCTGTTTTACGGGACGGGCAGCGGCCCGCCTGGCTTTGGGCCTGGCCTTTTTACGAGGAGCTCTGATCCTGCGCCTCTTTTTTTTGCGCGGCGGTTTCCCCGACCATAGGGACAAACCGGACAGGAATCGTTTCAATTTTTTTAAAATGCCCACCTTGCTTGACTCCCAGGATAAGGTGCTGCTGATCGCTGCCGACAGGGATGATCATTTTCCCTCCGTCTCTTAATTGATCGGCCAAAGTCGGCGGAATTTTATCGGGAGCCGCCGACACGAGGATTTTATCGAACGGCGCTTTTTCCGGCCATCCCTCCCACCCGTTGCCGAGACGAAGGTGCACATGCTTGCAGCGCAGGCGTTTCAGACGCGCGGCAGCCTCCTGATGCAGCGTCTCTACGATCTCCACGCTGAAGACTTCCGCACCCAGTTCGGCGAGCACCGCAGTTTGATAGCCCGAGCCGGTCCCGATTTCGAGAACGCGCTCGCCGGGGCACACCTCGAGCGCCTGCGTCATAAATGCCACGATGTATGGCTGGGAAATCGTCTGCCCCGCACCGATGCAAACGGGACCGTCCTCGAAAGCCTGGCCGCGCACCGGTTCCGGAATAAACAAAGGCCGCGGGACTTTACGCATGGCCTGCAGGATTTGCGGGGAATGAATGTCACGGGTTTCGAGCTGGCGGGCCACCATGAGGCGGAGGTGTTCTTGAAGCGAAGGATCGGGATCTCGTGTCACAAGTACCTCGGGAGGCCTCCCCCCGGACGGCCTCAGGACTCGTCGTTCAGCAGGCCCTGGGCGTCGCGCTTTTCGATCGCGGAGAGTTTGTGGTGGATCTGGTCGAAGCGTTTCTCGGTCTTGTCGAAAGCCGATTTCGCATTGGACAGGTGCGCCCCAACCTTTTCGAAATCCGCCAGGCATTTGGCGAAGTCCGTTTCGAGCTGGCCCAGATTTTCGAGAATCAGCTGGGCGGAGCGCTCGATGCGCAGGCCCTTGAGGCCGCGCACAATGGCCTGGAGGTAAGCATAAAAACTGTTGGGCGAAACCGGGATGACCTTTTTCCGCATCGCGTATTCGGAGAGGCTTTCGTTCTGGCCTTCATGTTTGATGATGGTTTCGTAGTAGATGTTTTCCGCGGGAATGTACATGAGCGCGAATTCGAAAGTTCCTTCTTCCGGAAGGATGTATTTTTCGGCGATGGAATCGATGTGCTTCTTCACGTCCGACGCGAACAGTTTGCGAAGCGACTTTTCTTCGTCGCCCTCCGCGGCGATCACGCGGCGGAAATTTTCCAGAGGAAACTTCGCGTCCACCGGCACCATCCCCTGTCCGAGCGTGATGACCGCGTCCACTTTGCTTCCGTTCTGAAAACCGTATTGAAGACAGAAATGATCGGGCGGAAGGATTTGCGCGAGAAGCTCGCCCAGCATCAGTTCGCCGAGCCCGCCGCGCAGTTTGGGCGAGCGCAGGATGTCCTGCAGCGACGCGATGTCTTTGCCGATGTCGGACATTTCCTGGGTGGCTTTATGCAGTTCGCCCAGCTTGTGCTGGAGATTGCCGACCGTCTGGGCGTAACCCTGCTGGGACGTCTGGAGGAACTTCTGGTTTTCCTTGAAATGCTCGTGGACCTGGCGCTCGAGGCCGAGGCTCTGGTCTTTGAGCGCGGTCCGGAGATCCGCCATTTCCTTTTGCAGCTGGGATACGACCGCGGCGTTGTCCTGTTTGCCGGCTGCGGTAAAACGGGCCAGGACAAACACAACGGCGCCGAGACAGGCAAGCACAAGCAGGAAAAGGGCGGCTGCGAGGAAAGTCATGCCCGCATTATATCAAGGCGCGGCCGGCGTTTCCAGCTTCAGACTGGAAAAGTTCTCGCCGTCCCGGCCTTACCGAGGCCGGGTCTACTGGACAAACGTAATGTTGATGTCCTCGAGGTGCATGCTCGGCTCGGAAAACACGTAAATCCGGCTGTTTTTAGTGCTCTCCAGCTGCTGCAGGGCACGTTTCTCCTGATTCAGCAGGCGCTCGGAAACCGTCGGGTGCACGTACGCATTGACCAGCCTGTTGCTGGAATGCGCCAGGGCCTTGCGCAGTTCCCGGATGGTCTGGATGGCCATGCTCGTCGGCGATTTGACGATGCCGCGGCCATTGCAATACGGACAGGTCCTGTGAACCGTGCTTTCGTGCGAAGCCTTGATCCTCTGCCGCGTCATTTCCACGAGGCCGAGCTCGGACATGGGCAGGATGTTGATTTTAGCGCGGTCCGGCCTCACGGCTTCCTTGAAGGCGCGCATCAGGTTCCGCCGGTTTTCGTGCCGCTCCATGTCGATGAAGTCGATGATCACGATGCCGCCGACGTCCCGCAGCCGGAGCTGCCGGGCAACTTCCCAGGCCGCTTCCATATTGTTTTTGTAGACGGTTTCCTCGAGATTTCGGGTGCCCGTGAATTTGCCGGTGTTCACGTCGATCGCAACAAGGCTTTCCGTCTGCTCGATCACGATGTGGCCGCCGGATTTCAGGTACACGTTGCGCTGGAACGTGGCCTCGATCTCTTTTTCGACGTTGAACTTTTCGAAAAGCGATTCGTTGCCCTTGTACATCTCGACCTTGAGCGTGTGCCCGCCCTGGAGGTAAATCCCGACGAAGCGTTTAACCCGGTGAAACAGGTCTTTGTTGTCCACGACGATCTTGTCGGTTTCATCGGTCAGGTGGTCGCGGATCACGCGTTCGACGAGATCCAGCTCCTGATGGATGAGGTTCGGAGCGCGCCCCTCGTTCATTCCCTTTTCAATGCGCGCCCATTGACGGGTCAAATACCGGATGTCGCGCGCGAATTCTTTTTCGCTCTTACCTTCACCGGCCGTGCGCACGATGAAGCCGACGCCCTTGGGCAGCTCCATGGATTCGAAAATCTGTCGGATGCGATCCCGCTCTTTCCGGTCTTCGATCCGGCGTGAAATACCGACCTTGGATTCGCCGGGCATCATCACCAAATAACGCGCGGGAATGGAAAAGTGAGTGGTCAGGCGGGGCCCCTTGTTTCGGATGGCCTCCTTGACAACCTGCACGATGACTTCCTGGCCGATTTTCAGGACTTCGTCGATGGACTTCATCCGCTCGCGCCCCTGATGGTGGCGGCGGCGCTTCTTCTGCGGACGGCCATTGCCTTCCGCTTCGTCCTCGTCGTCTTCTTCATCATCAATATCGCCGGAGTCGCCGTCGAGTTCCGGATCCAGAGGGTTTTGCAAGGCGTCGGCGACATAGAGGAACCCGTCTTTCTTGGTTCCCAGGTCCACGAAGGCGGCGCCGATGCCCTTGATGACGGTCTTCACCTTTCCTTTATAAATATTCCCGAACATTCTTCCGTGGTCGGAGCGCTCCATGTAGAGCTCTTCCAGACGGCCGTCTTCGAGAATGGCGACCCTTTTTTCATTGGCTTCCTGACTGATGAGAATTTCCCGTTTCATAAAACAAGTTCCTTTCAATGCGATTAAAGATAAGACACGGGGACAAACTTTGGGGCATGCTGGCTGGGAAGGAAAGACAGAGGAAATCGCGTGAAATGCAAAATCAGATCAACCGGTCAAGGACCGGCCTTTGGAGTTCTATTCCAAAGCCCCGTTCACTGAGCCGCGGCCGCCGGAGGCTGAGCCGCTGTCCCCGCTTCGGGTTGAGCGTTTTGTGCGGGCGGAACCGTAGTTTGCCCGCTTTGCATGCTTGCTGTTTCGTCTGCTGCGCCTGAGGCCTGGGCGGCGGAGCTCGACGCGGGCGCATGCGCCGCAGCGCTGCCCACGTTTTGTTTCCCCGCGACCCTTTGGCCGGCCGGTTGACCTTCCGTATCCACCATGGTCACCGTGACAAAAAATAGTGTTTCGACTTTTTTATTAGCATCTCCTGCCGTTTGACGTTTTGATCTGAAAGCTTTACCTACCAGGGGTAGATCTGCCAAATAAGGTACCTTCGATTCATTCATCGCGACATTGTCCGTGAGCAGACCGCCGATGGCGATGGTTTCACCGCTGCGGATCAGCACCTGCGTGATAGCCTTTGTCACGTTAAAGCTTGGAATTTGGAACTCACCGAAATCAATGTTGGCCCCGGTCGAGCTGACCTCGGGGTTGAGGTCCACAAGAATTTCTTCTTCGGAATTGATGTGAGGCGTCACTTTCAGGACAACGCCGACCTGGCGGTAATAAAAACCGCTGATCTCGACGCTGCCCGTCGTTTCGTTGCGCTCGAAAGTGGGAAGAGGAATATCGCTTCCGACCTGGATGTTCGCGGACTGGTTGTTCAAGACCACGATCCTGGGATTGGAAACAACTTTGGTGTTGCTGCGGGTCTTCAGCATCTGGAGGATGGCGCTGAAACCTGAAAAATCCAGCGTGCCGTAATTATAGGTGGTGCTGGCGGAGGCTTCCGGTTCCGGAAAGCCGCGAGGATCGTTCGGATTTGCAGCGGCAGTGCCCGGGTCCGTATTGAGAACCGGGAAATACTGCTGCAGCGCATTACCGATGTTACCGCCGAACAAATTATCGGTTTTGCTGGCAAACGGAAAAGTCGTGGGTCGGCTCGAGCCCGAGAGCTTGAGAAGCTGCGTCGCGGAATCGCCGCCGGTACGCCATTCGACGCCGAGGTTTTCCGCGGTCCCGACGTCGGTTTTGACGACCTTGGAATCGATGTACGCCTGCGGCGTCACCTTATCCAGTTTTGTCACGACTTCTTCGATGCTGTAAAGGTTGGTGGGAATGTCCGTGATGACGAGCATATTCGTGCGCTCCGCCACCTTGATGCGTCCGCGTTCGGTCAGCATGTCTTTGACCGCTTCCATGACTTCCGCGGCCTTCGAGTAATTCAGGATGAACGTCTTGGTGACAAGCGGTTCGGCCGCGAGATTTTCCCGCGTGGTCACGCGGATGATATTGCCGTCCTTCTCGAACACGTAGCCGTAGGTCCGAAGCACCACCTCAAGCGCCTTCTTCCAGGGCACGTTTTCCAGGCGAATAGTCACGGTCCCCTGCACTTCCGGGCCCGCCACGATATTGACGCCGCTTTTGAGGCTCATGACGCGGAGCACCGTATTAATGTCCGCGTCTTTGAAATCAAGCGTCACCGTGGTCATCGCTTCTTCATTATTATTGGCCTCAACCGCGGGCTGGCTGACGGGCTGCGCCGCAGGCTGCTGGGCATAGACCGTCTGAGAAACCAGGGTCAAAAAGGAGGCGAGGAGGGCGACGAACGGCTTATTTCTTTTGGGGGCTTTTAATATCATTCTTGGCTTCGCCGGGTTGTCCGGTTATTTCTTCTCTTAACCATATCGTTTTTTCTTCGTCTTCCTGGGCGAGGATGATGCGGTCCTTGAAAATCTGGAGGAGCGTCGCCTCGCCTATTTTATCTCCGGCGTGATAAACATCGCCGTTGATGAGCACCATCGAACCGCCTTGCGGATCGATGATAATGCCTTCGATCTGGAACGCGGCTGCTTTTGGCTGGCGGGTGATGATCCCGTGAGGCCCGACTAAAGGGATGAAGGGATCTCTCCGGCCTTCGCTATGATATTGAACATTTTCAGCCAATGCAACCGGAAAAACTGACGCGGTCATGAGGACAAAGAGCCAGGCGGCTCGAAACGCCGCTTTGTATTCCCGCTTAAAGCATCGGCTTCTCTTGAAAAACATAAAGTTTATTTTTTCCCTTTCTAAGAAATTTTAGGTGCCGGCTGCGGCGGCGGCCTGAGGCTCCTGCAGCGATACGGCCGAAAGCGTCAGGTGGACCATGTGCTTTTCCGGCGTGTCCTCTTCCGGCGTGATCGTGAAGTCTTCCACCCGCAGGATCTTGTCGTAGGATTCCACGCGGCTGATGAAGTCGGCGATCTGATGGTAGCCGCCTTCCACGGTGAAATCAAAATAATCAGCTTTGTACTTCGCGTCAAAAGGCTTCGGAAAATCCGTTTTGACCTCCTGCGGCGAGGACGAAACGATCTTGATCTGGCTTTCGTCCGCAAGTCTTGCGATCTTTCCCAAAAGCAGCGATGTCTCCCCCGGAAAATAAAGGCGGCCTTTGACGTCTTTGATGAATTTTTCCGATGCTTCTTTTTCCTGAGTCCACACCGTTTTTTTCCGTCGCAGCGTCTGCAGCTGGATGATCTGCCCCTGCACGGCCGCGATCTGAGTCTTGACCATGGGCCGCTTGATCCAGGCGGGCCAGACAAGAAAATACGTCAGCAAGAGCGCCCCGGCCGCTCCGGCCCCGATCATCGTCCAGGTCTTCTTATCGATGGATTTGGCCAGCACGAGAAAGTCCTGAGGCGTCATCTGGTTCAGCGGCTTCATGCTTTTTTCGCCTCCCCTGTGTCCCATTGAAAAATCGCCGTGAACTGCGTGAGCTCGACGTTTTCCACGATTTGACGCGACGTCGTGAGCGAAAGCTTGGTCTCGGGCATCAGCTCTTTGAGCTGGTGCAGGTAAAGTTCGATGGATTCGATGCTGGATTTTTCCTTAGTCGCCAGGCAAAGCCCCTGGATCACGAGATCCCGCTTCTGGGCCTGATGTTTCAGGCTCACGCCCGTCAGCCACCCGCTCTCCGGCAGATTGCCGCTCAGCCACTCGAGGACCTGCGTGAGGGGCCGCTGCGTCGTGACGAACCGCTCCAAAAAATCCTTTTCGGTCTTGAGGACGTTTTCCACTTCGTTTTTCAGGTTGTTGAGGACCTGGGCCTGCGGCTGGACTTCCTTCCACTCCGCGTCCAGCTTTTTGAGACGCGCGTTGCTGCCCAGATAATCGAAATAAAAGAAGACGGTCAGGAGCGCCAGGCAGGCGCCTGCGGCGATGCCGATCTTGACGAGCGGCAGCTGGGTTGTCTGCGCTTTTTCTTTGACGCGGAATTCTTCGGGTAAAAGGTTGATTTCCAGCATCACGGGGCCTTCTAGTTCCTCAAACAAAGTCCCAGCGCCACGGGAATCAGGCGCTGATTTTTTTCAAAAAGAGCCCGGTCCATGCCCGGCGCCAGGATCAGCTTGTCGGCCTTCATCAATTCGGACGGGATGCCGAGCTGCTGCTGGAGGATGCTTCCGACGACCTGGAGGTCCCCTCCGCCTCCGCCCAGGTAAATCTTCTGCACCGGGCGCGCGTCCGTCACTTGTCCGAGATAATAATCGAGCGTCACTTTCAGGTCGGAGCACAACGTCTCCACGGCTTCCACCAGGACTTGCTTGCTTTCCGGCGTGGCCGCACTTCCGCCTTCCAGAGTCTTCTCCGCGTCTTCCTGCGTCATCCCGAGCTTCCTCCGCAGGCGTTTGGCAATGTCTTTGCCCCCGAACGAAATGTCCCGGATGAAACGCGGCTTACCATCCAGCACGATGCTCAGGCTGGAAATTTCGTCCCCGATGTCCAGGAACGCTATGGCCCCGGTCTTGAATTCTTCGGGGTGCAGGTATTCGAGCGCGTTCAGCGAGGCAAGGATATCCACGTCGATCAGCCCGATCGAGATGTCGGCGTCCTGGAAATCCTTGATGAGCGGGTAGATCTCCTCTTTTTTGACCGCAATCAAAAGCAGGTCGAGCAGGACTGCCGCATTGTCAGACTTCCGCTCCCCTAATATATGGAAGTCCAGGATAACTTCGTCGAGTTTGAACGGGATGTAGTTCTCCGCCTCGTAAGCGATGGCGCTGCGGAGTTCGGCCGGGCTCATTTTAGGAAACTGGATAAAACGGATGATGACGCTCTGCCCTTTCACGGAGATATGGACTTTTTCGGGCGAGATTCCCGCGAACGCTTCTTTCAGCGCATCAGCGCTCTTTCCCGACTCTTTCGGACGACGCACGATTTTGAAGTTCTGCACGGAGATGCCCGCGGCACTCTTTTCGAGGTCCAGCACCAGGATCTTCGAGGCCCCGTAATCGCAGGCGACGGCCCTGACGGGCCCTTCTTTTGCCGCGGCACCCGATTTCATGCCGCCTAATTTACCGAGCAAAGGGCCGGCCTTTTCCTGGAGCTTCTGCAGGACCGGTTGAATTTTGTCGAGTTTCGGAAGGTCGAACTTCATGTTCACACTTGAGGTTGAGAGCCCGTTTGGGCGGTTGCAAGAGCTCTTTTAATGATACCTAGATATCGTCCGACAAAGCCTCTTCATGCAGGTTAAAAAAAAACCCGCCCCGCAACGCTGCGGGGCGGGTTTTCCGTGTTTCAAACCACTTACTAGCCAGCGATCGCGGTACCACCAGCGCAACCCGCAGCGGCGCCAGCAGGAGCACCTGCACCGTTCACCGAACCGACGATCACACCCGTCTGGTCAACGCAATAGGTGTTGGTCGCAGTCTGGTTGGCCACAACCGGCGTGGAAAGCAGCGAGAACGTGTTCGGGGTACCCGCACCACCGCCCGCATAAGCGAGGTTGAAGCCGTGTTTACCACCGGCAGCGCCCCAAGACGCGTCCAGATAAGCCGGAACAGCGCCCGTCAACGCGGCAACGTTCGCCGCATAGGCCGGAGGATTTTGTGCAGCGCGAAAGCTTTCATTTGAAGAGCTAAAAGCACGAAGGTCCGTCTTCATGGCGCCTTCGTTAGCGTTCATCCTAGCACGTAGCAAGTTCGGAATCGCGATCGCGGCGAGCAGGCCGATGATGGCCACCACGATCATAATTTCTACAAGCGTAAAACCTTTTTGGTTCTTCCTTATCATGCGTATCATTTAACACCTCCATTATGTCATCGCGACTATTACAACTATTACCACATGGGTGCTGTTTCGGCAAATTCTATCAAAACTAAAACTCCTCAGATTCCTATAGTTCTTTTGCTTCCTTAAATAAGTCCCAATCACCCGTTAAGCCTTGCGATAGAAACGTTTTCCACAGGATAGGCAAAGAAAAACCGCCCCGCAAATTAATGCGGGGCGGTTTCCCAAACGTCCTAAAATGCGCTGCGGCTTAGCCGGAAATGGCCGTACCGCCCGCACAACCGGCCGCCGCTCCGGCAGGAGCGCCCGCGCCGTTTACCGATCCTACGATCACGCCCGTCTGGTCCACACAATACGTGTTCGTCGCTGTCTGGTTGGCAACGACAGGCGTCGAAAGCAGCGAATACGAATCCGGAGTACCCGCTCCTCCGCCGGCATAGGCCAGGTTAAAGCCATGCTTTCCGGTAGCCGCTCCCCACGAAGCATCCAGATAAGCAGGCACCGCACCGGTAAGAGCGGCCACGTTTGCCGCAAAAGCCGGCGGATTCTGTGCCGCCTGGAAGCTGGTGTTGGCAGAGCTGAAAGCCCGAAGGTCCGTCTTCATGGCACCTTCATTGGCATTCATCCTTGCACGAAGCAGGTTCGGAATCGCAATCGCGGCCAAAAGGCCGATAATGGCAACCACGATCATGATTTCGACAAGCGTAAAACCTTTTTGATTCTTCTTTGTAATAAAATTCATACATGCCTCCATACAATCAGATTTACTGCTAATTCAACTGTAAGTTATTCCTACCAAAACTTCAAATCCTCACAAGACTAAATTTCGTTAAAATCTCAGTTTTTTTCATCTCGTTAAAAACTCTTTCCGCTTCCTATTTAATATGCTGCGTCAGCGTCAGGATCGGCAGGAAGAGCGCGATCACGATGCCGCCGATGACCACCCCGAGAAACAGGATGATCAAGGGTTCGATCAGGGAAGTCAGGCCGTCCACCGCCGCATCGACCTGCGTGTCGTAAAAATCGGCAATCTTCATGAGCATCTCTTCCAATTCGCCCGTCTCTTCGCCGACGGCGATCATGCGCACGACCATCTGGGGGAAAACGTCGCTTTTGAGGAGCTGTCCTGAGATACTTTCCCCTTTCTTGACCGAATCCATCAGCGAGGTGATCACCAGCTCAATGCGCCTGTTGCCCGACGTCTTCGCGACGATTTCCAGGGACTGCAGGATGGAAACGCCGCTTCGGACAAGGGTGGCGAGGGTCCTCGAAAATTTACTGACGGCCACTTTCAGGAGGATGGGCCCGAAAATCGGCATTTTGATGATGAAAGAGTCAAAGGCCAATCGTCCTGCCGGCAGCTTGATGAGCTGCGTGAAAAGGAAGATCGCGCCGCCGATACCCCCCAGGATCAGCAGCCAGTTGGCGGCCATGAAACGGCTGATGTCGATCAGCGTCTGCGTGATGACCGGCAATTTCGCGTCCAGACCTTCGAAGATCTCCGCGAATTTCGGGATAACGAAGGTCATCATGCCGAAGGTGATCAAAAAGGCGATGATGGTGACCGACAGCGGATACATCATCGCGGACTTCACCTTCTTCTGCAGGGCGCTCGTTTTTTCGAGGTAGTTGGCGACGCGGTCGAGAATCTCTTCCAGGCTTCCGCTGGTTTCACCGGCGCGCACCATGTTGATGAAGAGAGTCGAGAACACCTTCGAATGTTTCTGCATGGCCTCGGAAAAACTTTTGCCGCTCTGCACGTCCTGGTGCATGGTTTTCAGGATGACGCGGAACCGGTCTTTCTCCACCTGCTCGCCGAGAATGTCCAGCGCCTGGATCAACGGGATGCCCGCGGACACCAGCGTGGCCATCTGGCGGGAAAAGACGACGAGGTCGTCCAGCTTGACGCTGCCGCTCTTTCCCTTTCTCTTGGCCGGGCCTTTGGAGACGTTGAAAACTTTCTTCGCCTGGATCTCGTTCACCCGGACGATGATGAGGCCCTGGGAACGCAGCGTGCCGACAAGCGTGCCCACGTCCGGAGCTTCCTGAATCCCGCTCTGATCTTTGCCTGTTCTGTCTTTGACCTGATACTCGAAGGTTGGCATAAGCTTAGTGGTCCGAAGCGGTCACCCGCAGGACTTCCTCCATGGTGGTTTGGCCGAGTTTGAAAAGAGAGAAGGCATTTTCAAACAGCGTCTCCATTCCCTTTTTAACGGCAGCCTCGTGAATAACATTGCTGGATTTTCTTTGAATGATCAATTCCCTGATTTCATTGTCGATCGTGAGAACCTCGGTTGTGCCGAGGCGCCCGTAGTAACCGGTGTTGTTGCATTTCGCGCAGCCCTTGCCTTTAAAGCTCTTAATGTCCTTCATGTCTTCGGGTTTCATGTGGCAGCGCCGCATCACGTCTTCCGGAACTTCGCACGGCGCTTTGCAGAACTGGCAGATTTTTTTCATGAGCCGCTGCGCGGCCACCCCGACCAGCGAGGACGCGATGAGGAAAGGCTCCACACCCATGTCGATGAGGCGCGTGACGGCGCCGGCCGCGCTATTGGTGTGCAGCGTGCTGAAGACAAGATGGCCGGTCAACGCGGCTTTGACCGCGATGTCCGCGGTTTCGCCGTCGCGGATTTCGCCGACCAGCACGATGTCCGGGCTTTGGCGCAAAAGCGAGCGCAGCCCCGCGGCAAACGTGAGCCCGACTTCGGGGATCACGCCGGTCTGGCTTATGCCTTCCACCTGGTATTCGACGGGATCTTCGATGGTCATGATGTTCCGGTCGGCCGTGTTCAACGTCCCCAGGATCGTGTAGAGCGTCGTGGATTTTCCGCTGCCCGTGGGGCCGGTCACGAGCATCATGCCGTAAGGATGCTTGATGATCTCGGCGATCCTGGACGTGGGCCTTTCCGTGAAGCCCAGTTTGTCGAGGCCGGATTTCAAACCCGATTTGTCCAGCACGCGGAGCACCATTTTCTCTCCGAAATACGTCGGCAGGATGGAAACGCGGAAATCCACCTCCGTGTTGTGAACCTTGATGCGGAAGCGCCCGTCCTGCGGCACGCGCTTTTCCGTGATGTCCAGCTGGGAAATGATTTTGACTCGGGCGACCACGGCGGGATAAACGTCCTTGGCATGCGCGAACGATTCGTGAAGCGCGCCGTCGATGCGGTAGCGCACGCGGAATTCTTTTTCGTACGGCTCGAAATGGATGTCCGAAGCGCGAGACTTCAGCGCGCCGTCCAGGATCACGTTCACCATGCGCACGACCGGGGCATTGTCGATCTTGCCCCCGGAGCCCTTGTCCTCATCTTTGTTGTCTTCCTTGATGACTTCGAGGCTGTCTTCGTCGATGCCTTCGATGATTTCATCCAGGTTGGCGCTTTCGGAATAGTACTGCTCGATCAGGCCCGAAATCATTTTGGGAGGCGCGAGAACCAGAGCCACGTCGCAGCTGAGAAGCCCTTTGATGTCGTCTTTCAGCATGAGATCGAAAGGATTGCTGGTCGCCAGCGTAACAAGTTTTTTAATGCGCGACAGCGGGATGACGCGATAACGTTCCGCGATCTTGGCCGGAAACGATTTGATGATTTCTTTGGGGATACGGTAAGCCGGAAGATTCAGGAGGGGGATCCCGAGATGGTTGCTCATGAAATCGATCATCTCGTCGTCCTTCATCATCTCTTTTTCGGTGATCAGCTGCAAAACCGTCTTTTTTTCTTTCCGTGCAAGAGGCATCAGCTCTTTCAACTTTTCCGCGTCCACCTTTTTTTCCTCGACGAGGAGCTCGGCCAGTTTGTCCGCGGAAAAATGAGGCGTCATGCGGCCTTCCCTCCCGTTTTCGCCTGGTCCGCGGCGGTCACGCGGTAAACCTCTTCCAGCGACGTCTCCCCTTCCGAGGCCTTGCGCACGGCGCATTCGCGGAGCGTGGTCATGCCCTGCTCACGCCCCTGCGCCTTGATGTCGTCCGAAGAAGCGGCCTTTGCAATCATCGAAATCACCTGCGGCGTCATTTCCAGGATTTCCGTGATCACGGTGCGGCCGGCGTAACCCGAATTGCGGCAGCGCTGGCAGCCTTTCGGCTGAAAAAAGGTGTGGGGCTTCGAAGGATCCAGGCCCAGGTTTTTCAATGTTTCGGCATCGACTTCATAAGGCTGGCGGCATTTGAAGCACAGGCGGCGCACCAGGCGCTGGGCGGAAATCATGATCACAGTCGATGCGATGAGAAATGGTTCCAGCCCCATGTTCATCATGCGCGTGACGGAGCTCGCGGCATCGTTGGTGTGCAGCGTGCTGAGCACGAGGTGGCCGGTGAGCGCGGCCTTGACCGCGATGTCCAGCGTGTCGTTGTCGCGGATTTCACCAATGAGGATGATGTCCGGATCCTGGCGCAGGATCGAACGCAGCGCCGCCGGAAAAGTCAGCCCTACGGTGTCGCGGACGTTCACCTGGTTGATGCCGATCATCTGGTATTCCACGGGGTCTTCGACCGTTGTGATGTTCACTTCGGGATCGTCCAGGTATTTGAGCACAGAGTAAAGCGTCGTGGTTTTGCCGCTGCCCGTAGGGCCCGTCACCAGGATCATGCCGTGCGGCCGCTGCGCGGAATCTTTGATGATCTGCTGCTCGCGGTCGTTGAACCCCAGCTTGCTGATGTCGTGGCTCTGTGACGACGTGTCCAGAATACGCAAGCACACCTTCTCGCCGAAGCTCGTCGGCAAAATCGAAATGCGCATGTCCACCTGGCGTTTTTCGGCTTTGACCTTGATGCGGCCGTCCTGCGGGACCCGGTGTTCGGCAATGTCGAGGTTGCTCATGACCTTGATCCTGGAAACGATGGCCGAGGCCAGCGACTTGGGCGGCCGGATGACTTCTTCCAGAAGCCCGTCGACGCGCGCGCGGACGCGCACGTGGTTTTCCCAGGGCTCGATGAAAATGTCGCTGGCGTGCCGCTTGATGCCCTCGATCAAGAGCCGGTTCACGAGCTTGATGACCGGCGTTTCGAACGCTTCCTTCATCAGGTCGGAAGTCTGGACGGCGGGGCCATCCTGCTCGATCTCGATGGCCTTCACGATGTCGTCGAGCTCCTCGCTGTAATTTTTCTCCGAGCCCCCGGCCGCCGGCGCCTCGCCCGGCTTGGCTTCGAAGTAGTACTTCTGCACGTATTTTTTCAACACGCTGTATTGCGCGACCGCGGCCTTGATGCGCAGGCCCGTGATGCTGTGGAGCTCATCGATGGCCTTCAGGTTCAGCGGATTGGCGAGCGCCACGGTCAACGTGTTCTCCAGGCGCGTGATCGGCAGAGCGTTGTACTTCTCCGCGATTTTGGCGGGAATCAGCTTGATGAGCTCCGGCTCGATGACGAAGATCGCGGGATTGACCGATGTCATGGCGTACTCCTGGCTGAGTACTTTGACGAGCGCGCGCTCGTCGCATTTGCCCAGCCGCAGGAGAACGTCGAGGAGCGGCTCTTTGGTTTCTTCGTGCTCGCGAAGGGCCTGATGGATGTCGCCGGGCGCCGCGACGTTACCCTTGATCAGGCTATTTTGAAGCTCGGCGTAAATATTTTCTTTTCCCGGCATTCCTAACCCGCTTTTCTCTTTTCGACTTTCGGGGTTTGTTTGGAGTAGGCAAGGTCCAGCATGTTCAAAATCTCGCTCGCGGTGGAAACAAAGACCTGGGGTTTGAGCTTCAAACGCTGGCGGAGGTCTTCGATGACGGTGGCATTCAAGGGATCGCTGACCGCCACAAAGACCCGGGTTTCGTCGTAGTCAATGACCACAAGCACCGCATGGCGGCAAAATTCTTCGGTCAGCAGATGAACGGCTTCCATGTTGACCGCGTAATTCACCAGAGGCAGGTACGGCATTCCGAGCTGACGGCACAGCGCGCTGACGAGATCCTCTTCGCTCAGATAGCCGAGCTGGATGAGGATCTGGCCGATAAGGCCGCCCTCTTTTTTCTGGTAGCAAAGCGCTTCTTCCAGGTTCTCCTGCGTGAGGAGCCCGTCTTCAATAAGCAGTTCTCCCAAACGGCGTTTGGGTTTCTCCCTGGGGACAGTATCCATGCTATAAAAAGTATAATGAATGATAGTTTTGTTTTCAATTTGCTCTAAGATAGATTTAATATAAAAAGGACAAAATGATGCTAGTTAATGCTATCTAATGATATCTAAAGATAATTCTGAAGAAATCAGAGGTAGGATGCCAGCGGACAGCCTTCGCAATCAAACCGCGTGGCTTTGCAATGGCGTTTGCCCAGTTCGACGATCTGGGCATGGAAATCGTTGTAAAGCGAGACCTTGGGCGGCAGCGCGTTATGGAATAGACGCTGCCATTCGTGATAATCCGCCTCGAAATCATGCAGGCCGTGGCGGGAAAAAATCCTCTTGGTGTAGGCGTCCATGACAAAAGTCAGCTTGCCTCCCGCATAGAGCAGGATGGAGTCCGCGGTCTCGGGCCCGATGCCGTTTACGCCCAGGAGTTCCTGCCGGAGCGACGCCGCGTCCTGGCGGAACATGGCGGCCAGGCTGCCACCGTAGCGACGCGTGAGAAAATCTGTGAAATGCTTCAAACGCTTGGCCTTCACGTTGAAATACCCCGCCGGCCGGATCAGCCGCGCAAGCGTCGAAGCCTTGGTGCCGTGCATGGCCTTGACCGTGAGTTTGCCCGCGCGTTTGAGATTCAGGAGCGCTTTTTCCACGTTGGTCCAGGCCGTGTTCTGCGTAAGGATGGCGCCGACGATGATTTCGAAAGGCGTGTCGCCGGGCCACCACGCGCGATGGCCAAAGGCTTTGAGAAGGCGGCGGTAGATTTCGGGAAGTTCGCCCGGCGTAAGCTTACGCCGCGAAAGGAAATTTTTCGACGGCTTCATAGACCGGGCCCGTTCCGGAGGAGTGGCTTTCATAAAGGACCATGTGGCCGATCACGGCTTCGGCTGTGGCCGGAAAATCAACGCGCGGCTCCAGCCGGAATTCCGCGATATTTTTGACGCGCGCGATCGTGGCATGCGGGCGGAAGGCCCGCTCTTCGACCGGAAACCCCGCAGCCTTCAGGGACGCCTCGATCCGCGCCTGAAAAGCGGCGAGCGGCTCCAACTCCCCTTTCAATCCCAGCCATACCACCCGCGGCCGGCGCTCGTCGGGAAAAAATCCCAGGCCTTCCATGGCGATTTTCAAGGGCCGCATCTTTTGCGCTTCAGCCGCGCCGAGGGTTTTGATCTTGGGATAATCTTCGTCAGGAACGGGGCCGAAAAAATGCAGCGTCGCATGGATCTGAGAAGGCACGCACCATTTCATGCCGCGGCTCTTCGCCTGCAGGCGGGCCATGTAGGCCTCCGTCGGCCCCTCGAAATATTCCGCCAGCGGCAGCGCGAAAAAAAGACGCCTCACCGCAAGCCCCGGGGGCCGCGCAGCTCGCGCCACAAAAGCTCCAGGGCCTTGACTGTGCTTTTGGTTTGAATCGCCTGACGGTCGCCGGAAAACACAAATTTCCAGACCCGCGTCTGGCGCGGGCCCGCGAGAGCGATGCAGACCGTGCCCACGGGTTTTGTCTTAGTGCCGCCGTCCGGTCCCGCAATTCCGGTAATCCCCACGCCGTAAACCGCGCGGCATTTTTCCCTCACCCCGCGGGCCATGGCGCGCGCGGTTTCGGGCGAGACCGCGCCTTTAGAATTCAGTACGGCTGCCGGAACCCCCAGCTGCTTTTCTTTGATTTCATTGGCGTAGGCGACCACGCCTCCTTTGAAATAACGGCTGGAACCGGGCACCGACGTCAGGACCGCCGAAAGCGCGCCGCCGGTACAGCTTTCCGCGGCCGCGAGCGTGGCTCTTTTTTTCAAAAGCAGACGTCCCACGACTTCCGCCAGCGAAAGGTCCTCGTAAGCGTAGACGTGTTCCTTGAGACGCTTCTCGATGTGGCGGCGCAGCCGCGTGATCACGGCCGGAGTTTCCGCCTGGTTGAAAAAAGAGACTTCTCCGGCGTAAGGATAAATACCGAAATCAAACGGGTCGGAGAAAAAAGACGATCCTAGTTTCGACATGACGTCCGGCTCGGAAATGCCTGCGGTCTTCACCACGAGCGAATACTTGGCTTTGAGGCCCGGAAATTTCTTTTTGAGGAGCGGCGTGACGAGCTCCGCGAACATTTTTTCCTGCTCGCGCGGCACGCCCGGAAGCACGGCCACGAGGTGTTTCCCATCTTCGATGGAAAAGCCCAGCGCGATGCCGTGGCGGTTGACGAGCGGCACCGCGTTCGAAGGAAAAAGCGCTTCTTTACGCACGATGGCGGGAACGTTTTTTTTGCGGCCCTTGTAATAGCGGACAATGTGGCGGTACTGGTCCTGGGAAAATTCCAGGGAAACGCCGTAATGTTCGGCCACGGCTTCCCGCGTCACGTCGTCGGGCGTGGGGCCCAATCCCCCGGTCAGCACCACGACCGGAGCTTCAGCGAGCGCCTCGCGCAGCGACGCGATGATGGGCCCGGTTTCGTCCGGACAGGATTTTTGCGCGCGGACTTTGAATCCCAGGCGTGTCAATTCACGCCCCAGAAACTGCGCGTTGGTATTGAGCGCGCGCCCTTTCAGGAGCTCGTCGCCGATGGTGAGGATCGCAGCCGTGGGCCGGGTTTCCATGAAGTTATCCCAAAATGAGCTTGAGGATCAGCCAGCTGTAAATGCCCGCCCCGAGATCGTCGAGCATGATGCCCCAGAAGCCGTGGATCTTTTCCAGGCGGCGAAGCGGGAACGGCTTCAAGATGTCGAAAAAACGGAAAAGCAGGAAGCCGAGCCCCAGCGACATCCAGCCCAGGGGCAGGCCGGCAAGCGCGAGCATCATGCCGCAGGTCTCGTCCACGACCACGTACGACGGGTCTTCGTGTTCCTTCAATCCAAGGCGCCGTACGCCCCACCACCCCGCGCAAAAAATAATCACAAAGGAACCGGCGTAGACCGCGGGATGGACGCTGCAAAGGATGATGAGCGGGATGGCAAGCAGCGAACCCCACGTGCCGGCGGGTCCGGGAAAAAGCCCCACGCCCATGGCGCTTGTGTATTTGGCAAAAAAAGGAGTAAGGCAAAGCTTGTGGTTGGAAATCATGAACGTGATTCCCGAGACGATCGTCATGATCACGGCAGCAACCACAAAGAAAAACATCACGTGCCGGAGGATGGCATTCTCATGATAATCGCTCACCATCTGGTAAATAAGAGAGAACGACACCGCCGCGATCTGGAGGCCCATCTTGAATTTGCCGAGCTTTTCCGCGCCGATGGCTTTGCCTTCGAGCAGCCAGCCTGTCCGGCAAAACGTGATGATGATTTCGCGGGCAAAAACCGGAACCACCCACCAAAAGGAATAATAGCCGAGCGCGGCAAAGGCGGACAAAGGCCCGAGGATGAGGACCTTGTCGGCCAGAGGATCCACGTACTTTCCAGTATCACTGACGACACCCATCTTGCGCGCAAGCAGTCCGTCCCATTGGTCGGTAAAGGCGGCAAAGCCGTAAATCCAGGACGCAAGCTGATGGGCTTGAGGTTCGTGGCGGAAAATAAAATACGGAAGGATACAGCCCAGAACGGCTCTCAAGGCGCTCAGGGCATTAGGGAGATGCGAAAAACCCGGCTTAGATTTCACCCAAAAGGTCATATTCCCTCACCGCCGTGATGCGGACGGGATGAAATTCTCCCGGCCGGAGGGTTCTGGAAGATTTCAACAAAACGTTGCCATCGACTTCGGGAGCGTCCATGTAGGAACGGGCCACCCAGATCTCGGGGTCTTTTTCGTCCTGCCCTTCGATCATGACCTGGAACGTCTTTCCCAGATGCGCCTTGTTCTGCGCAAGCGACACCTTCTGCTGGACAAGCATGGCCTGCTCGAGGCGTTTTTCTTTCACCTTTTCAGGGATCTGCCCTTCCAGTTGAGCTGCGGGAGATCCCTCTTCCTGCGAATACGTAAAAATCCCCAGCCGGTCGAAGCGCGTCTCTTCGATGAATTCGAGAAGCTCCTGAAAATCACGCTCGGTCTCTCCGGGAAAACCCACGATGAACGTCGTGCGGATCGCGACGTCCGGCACGATTTCACGGAAGCGGCGGATCAGGTCGATCGTACGGCGCTTGGTGATGCCGCGCTTCATGGCCAGCAGCATCGGATCACTCGCATGCTGAAGAGGCATGTCGAGGTAGTGGCAGACTTTTTTGGACTGCGCCATGGCTTCCATCAACTCCTCGGTGACGCAGGACGGATAAGCGTAAAGGACGCGGAGCCATTCGATGCCGTCCACCTTGTCAAGCTGGCGCAAGAGTTCGGGAAGGAGAAATTTTCCCGTGGTGTCGCGCCCGAAAAAGGTCGTGTCCTGTCCGGTTAAAATGATTTCTTTGGCGCCCTGCGCGGCGAGATCCTCGGCTTCGCGCACCACATCGTCCAGCGTGCGCGAGCGGTGCTTGCCGCGAAAAGACGGGATCGTGCAGAAGGTGCAGACATGATCGCAGCCTTCGGAAATTTTAAGATACCGGTAATGCGTCGGCGTCAGGGCCACGCGGCGCTCACGGGCCGTGGAAAGATAGCCGGGCTTACCCAGCGACACCACATGGTCGCCTCCCATCACCTTCCCGACGATGTCCTGGATTTTGGCGTACTCCCCGGAGCCAATGAAAGCGTCCACCTCTTTCAATTCCTTCTGCAGCTCCTTGGGAAAACGCTGGACCAGGCATCCCATGACCACGACGGCCTGAATTTTCTTTTCCTTCTTGAGCTCCAGAAGCTCCAGGATCCGGTTCACGGATTCTTCCTGGGCGTCTTGGATAAAAGCGCAGGTATTCAGAAGGGCCACGTCGCAGTCTGTGACCGAAGGCACGAGCTCATAGGAAGGCCCGCCGAGCTTTCCGAGGATGACCTCGCTGTCGACCAGGGTCTTGGGGCACCCGAGGGACAGCATACCGACCCGGACCGGGCGGTCTTTCGAAACAGGAAGCGATGAAGTTTTGGTTTTGGTGGTTGCCATAGGAACCGGGTATTGTACCTTACGGGGAGGAATTATGCAAGTGCTTATAAATGAGATGTTTAGAACATCTGCTCCCGGCTTTTGAGGGGAAATCCGCTAGCGGGAGGCGGTTTTGATCATTTCCTTGGCATGGGACCGGGAAATTTCCGTTTCGCGGCTGCCGCTCATCATCTGGGCCAATTCCTTGACTCTGTCGTCCCCTTCCAGCAGCTCATAGCGCACGCGCGTCGCGCCCTTGAAGACCGTCTTGATGACTTTGAAATGGCGCTCGGAAAAAGACGCGATCTGAGGCAGGTGCGTGATGAGAAGCACCTGGCGCTCGGAGGCAATCTCGCGCAGCTTGCGGCCCACGGTCTCGCCCAGGCGTCCGCCGATGTTGGCATCGATTTCGTCGAAAATCAGACAGGGAATATTATCCACCCGCGCCAAAGCGCGTTTCAAGGCGAGCAGGATCCGCGACGCCTCGCCGCCGGAAGCGACTTTGGCCAGCGGCTTCAATTCATGGCCGGGATTCGGACTCAAATAAAATTCGATGTGATCCTTCCCGTGCTCCGCGAGCTCCGTATCAGACAAGCGGCATTCGAATTGGGCCTGCAGGAATGCGAGGTCTTTGAGCTCACGCTCGACCTGCGTCTTTAAATTTTGGGCCGCGCGCTTGCGGAGCTTGGAAATTTCGGAAGCTTTTTTGTCCAGCTCCGGCAAGAGCTTCGCCATTTCGCCTTGCAGGTCTTTTTCCACGATCTCGGAATCCACGAGCTCGTCGTATTCTTGTTTTGAAGTTTCGAAAAAGGCCAGGACTTCGGTCAGTGTGCCGCCGTATTTGCGCTTCAATGTCTCGAGCTGGTCCAGACGCTGCTGGATTTCGTCGAGGCGCCCTTCGTCGAACGACAATTTCTCCTGGTAGTCGCGCACGTCCCGCAGCAGCTCTTCAAGGCCGGTCTGGACGTTCTCGAGATTTGCGCGCAAAGGCTCCGCGCTTTCGTCGATCTTGATCCAGGACTGGAACTGCCGGAAAGCCTCCAGCACGCGGGATGAAGCCGAGATGTCTTCTTGATCGAGAGCGCCCAGGATCGCGCCCGTGATATCAAAGAGCTTCTGGGCATGCGACAAACGGATGCGCTCGGTCTTGAGCTCTTCCTCTTCTTCAGGCCGCGGCGCGATTTTTTCGATCTCGTCGATCTGGTAGCGTAAGAGATCAAGACGCCGCTGCTTGCCCTGGCAGGCTTCGAGAAGACGTTCGTGGCGCGAGCGAAGGTCTTTGTAGGTCCGAAAAAGCTCGGCATAGGACTTCGTGAGCCCGGTATGCTCGCCCTGCAGGCCAGCCAGGCGGTCCAAAAGCCCGCGGTGCGCGTCCGGCAGGAAAATCGTCTGCTGGTCGTTCTGGCCGTGGAATTCAATGAGGCGCTGCCCCGCTTCCCGCAAAAGCGAGAGGTTCACGATCTGCCCGTTCATCAGGCATTTGCTTTTGCCTTCGGGGGAAATTTCGCGCTTCAGGATGAGGCATTCGTCGCCGGCGGCGAAGAAACCGGCAAATTTTTCATCTGCAGCGAAATCTTTGTCCGCGGAAAAAGCGGCTTCGATCACGCAGGGCTTCCCAGGCAGAAGGAATTCCGTGCGGTCCATGCGCTCGCCCAAAGCAAGCCGGAGCGCGTCGAGAAGGATGGATTTACCGGCCCCGGTTTCGCCGGTGAGAACGTTCAGCCCTCCGGTGAATTCCAGGCTCAATTCGTCGATGAGGGCAAAATTGCGGATGGTCAGTTGAAGGAGCATGCCACTCCCTCCTTAGGTACCGGGGACAAGCCTAAACGCATGTCCCCAGGAAGATTCCGCCTAAGCCATGGAAAGGCGGTGCTTGAATTCCTGCCAGGGGAAATTATTCCCCGGGCATTCCGTATGCTTTCCTTTCACGTCGCGGTGACGGATGACGTGCGAATCGGGAATGCCGTAATAATTCTGAAGCGTCTGGACCAGAAACACGAGTGAATCCAGCATGTGCTCCGGAACGCGGGTCTCCGAAAAATTGCCCACGAGCGAAATACCGATGCCCTTCTGGTTCATGCCGTCCGCGTTCGCGTGCGCGCCGTCGGACTGCTTCACCCAGCGCGGCCCCACTTCGATCAGGCCCTGCTGCTTGCCGTCGGTCCCGTTGTCGATCAGAAAGTGATAGCCCAGGCCGTTCCAGAAGCCGCGCTTGTGATGCAGGTCGTTGATCGTCATGGCATTGCCCGCCTCAGTCGCCGTGTGATGGATCACAATATACTGCCACTTTTTCGAAGGATAAAGAGGAATCACGGGCACCGGGCCCTGCGTGTCCGGAATCACGAGCACCTGGCCCATCGTGAGCTTGCTATTGCTGGTCAGGTTGTTGGCCCGCATGATGGTATTCATGTCCACGTGATACATTTTGGAGATGCGCCAAAGCGTTTCAGAAGGGCCGACTTGATGGCGAATGGTCCGCGGCGATGCATACGGAGCCGGCATGGACACCGAAATCGGGCCCGCATAACGCCCGGGGCGCGTGGATGGCGTGGACGAGCAGCTTGCAAGAAACACGGTTGCTGCCGCCAGCAGAAGATGGGCCGCAAAGGCCTTAGATTTTAATCGCATAGTAAGACTATCAAGCCATTCTAATGGGTTGGATGGTGAAATTTCGGCAATACCCCGTGTTTTCTTGACGCAAAAGGTCCTCAAGAAGCCGGGTTTTTCTGCTTCAGGTAACGAACGAGCTGCTTTTCGAAGGCTTTGAGGCCGCCTTCCAGGTCCCGGCCCAGATCCACGGTCATGGCCGGAAGCCCGCGGTCGGAAAGCGCCTGCGAGTCCCCCGTGGCCTGCGCCTTCTTCAGGTCGGAAAAGCTGAATTTCACGTGCGGGATCTTGGCATCGCGCGGATCCTGGAGCGTGAAAAACAGAAAGTTTCCCGTTTCCGGGCCGCCCTTGAAAAGCTGTCCGATGGAGTGAAGGTAGCGCGGACCGAAGCCCACGGTCACCGGCACTTTGAAGGCGTCGCGCAGCACGGCCTGGATCCTCTCGAAATACGCCGTGGTCTTGGGCGAACGCATAACATAAGGAAGCAGCGCGAGGTAACGCCCCTCTTCCAGGCTGCGGAAAAAATCGTCGAAATCAATGGGCTTGCGCGCCTTGACGAGATTTTCCGGGTCCACGATTTCCCCGTCCCGTTCCGATTCGGTTAAAAGACGCGTGGTAATGTCCTTGCTCTCTTTGACGTTGGGCTCGTCAAAAGGGTTGACGCCCATCACCGCACTTGCAACGGCCGTGCTGATCTCCCACCGAAGAAATTCAGCGCCTAGAGACGTGCGGTCCGGCCAATCCATTTCAAGGACAGGGAAGCCGGCTTTTTTGAGTTCTTTGACCTGCGCGGCCAGGCGCTTGTTTTTTTCGCCGGCCAGTTTCAAGATAAGAAACGAACGGTCCTTGCCGTAGACGTCTGTCTTGCCCGGGCGTTCGCCGTCGACGGGCAAAATCCCCTGGCCTTCCTTGCCCGTGCTTTCGGCCACCAGCTGTTCGAGCCAGGCGCCAAACGGCTTGAGCCGCGGTGAAGTCCATACCGTCAGCTTGCCCCGGCCTTCACGCGCCAGCGTTCCCAAAAGCGCCCCCAGATAAAAGGAAGCGTTCTTTCTCAGGTCTTTTTCGGATTCCGCGGACGCAAACAGCGTCTTCGCCTGTTTCAGCAGCTGCCGCACGGAAATCCCGAGAAGCGCGGCGGGCACGAGGCCGAAAAACGAAAGCGCGGAATAACGGCCGCCCACGTCCGTAGGATTGATGAACACCTTGCGGAAGCGCTTGTCGTAACCTTCCTGCTCGAGCCGCGACCCTTCGTCCGTGATGGCGATGAACTGATTTCCCGACAGCGAAAGCTTGTCCGGGTTCCCCGCGTACTGCTTGAGGACCTTCTCGTGAAAGTACTGGTACTGCGACATGGTTTCCACCGTGGATCCGGATTTACTGGCCACGATGAAAAGCGTCTTCTGCAATTTCACTTTCCGCTCCACGGCCAGGAGGGCGCCGGGATCGGTGGTGTCGAGCACATGGAAGCGCATTTTCTTACCCCGGCCCAGACGCGGCACGATCAGACTCATGACTTCAGGCGCCAGGCTCGAGCCGCCCATGCCCAAAAGCACGAGGTCGTGATAATGTTCATTCCACACGTCGTCGGAAAGCTCGTCGAGTTCATAAAGGCGTCCCAGCATCCAGTCCGCGATGCGCAGCCATCCCATGCGGTTGTTGATCACCTGCTGGTGTTCTTTTTCGGTTTTCCACAGGGACGGGTCGGCTTTGAAGAAACGTTCCCGGAACGATTCCTTTTCCATGCGTTCGACCGGCACCTTGCGCGTCACGATTTCCGAAACCGTGGCCTTGAGGCGCGCCAGCGTCGTTTTCCCGCGAAAATGCTCGCAGGCCAGCTCCAGCGTTTTCATGAGCGAATCAAACGAGTTTTCGAACGCGATGAGGCCGTCGTGCTGCAGTTTCTGCCCGACCTCGTTGAGGTCCAGCCCCCATTCCTTGAGACGGTCCACGACTGCGGCGGCCTCTTCCACGTTTTCTTCGACGGCGCCGATCTTCACCTGGCCGTGATCGAGAAAAGCGGTGAACGTGGGCTCCGGCATGGTGTTGACGGTTTCTTCCCCGATAAGCGGTTCCACGTAAAGCAGGTCCGGATATTTGGGATTTTTCACGCTCGTGCTGCCCCACAGGACTTTTTGCACGTTGGCGCCGTTGGCCTTCAAGGTCTGGAAGCGTCCGCCCGCAAGCACCTTGCGGAATTCCTGGTAGATAATCTTGGAATTGGCGACGGCCGCCTTGCCCTTCAGGGATTCGAGATCCGCGCGTTCGTCCGCGTCGGATTCGCGCTCCTGGAGCTGGGCCAGGCGCACGTCGAGCAGCGAATCATAGCGGCTGACGAAAACGCTGGCGACGGAATGAACCTTGGAAAGATCGGCTCCCTTGCGCAGGCGCTCTTCGAGGCCTTCCAGGTAAGCATTCAGGACGGAAAGATAATGCTCGAGAGAAAAGATCAGCGTCACGTTGACGTTGATGCCGCGGGCCGTAAGCTCGCGGAAGGCTGCGACGCCGGCGGTCGTCGCCGGGACCTTGATCATAACGTTCGGCCGGGCCACCCTGCCGAAAAGCCGGACGGCGTCTTCGACCGTGCGCTTTTCATCATGCGCGAGATCGGGACGGACTTCGAGGCTGACATAGCCGTGCTCGCCTTCAGACTCGGTGTGCACGCCCTTGAAAAGGTCGCAGGCCTCCTGGATGTCTTCGATCGTCAGCGCGTCGTAGATCTCGAGCGTGGACTGGCCTTTGCGGCTCAGGCGCTTGACGTCTTTGTCGTAACCGGCGCCCGGCGTGCCGATGGCCTTTTCGAAAATGCTGGGATTGGAGGTCACCCCGAGAAGCCCTGCGTCTTCGATCAGGGACTTCAGTTTTCCGGACGAAAGGAGCTGGCGGCTGATGAAATCAAGCCAGGGGCTCTGCCCTGCACGGGCGAGCTCGAAGGTCGAGGCATTGCCGGACGATGCGTTCGTAGTCTTCATTCCTAGAAAATCCTCCAACTTGGACTTTAACGATGATGGATGTGGCCGGGGATAAACCGGCGGAATAACTGCCGGAATAATGCCATAAAATACCAAAAAAGGCGGGGAAATACCATCACAAGGTTAGAAAAAAAGGAAAAAAGGTGTGAATGAAAATCAGGCCGCGGTTTTACGCGCGGAATGCAGCGGGCTTTTGGAAATGGGCAGCGTGAAAAAGAAACTGCTCCCTTTGCCGAGCCCTTCGCTGAAAATGCCCACGGTGCCGCCCTGCGCTTCCACGAGCTGCTTGACGATCGTCAGGCCCAGGCCGCTGCCCGAATATTTCTTGCCGTGATTGTGCTGGGCGCGGAAGAATTCCTGGAACACATGGCCCTGGTCTTCGGGAGCAATCCCGATCCCGGTGTCGTCGATCTTGACCTTGACCTGCTGCGCGGCCTGGTCATAAGCGGCGGAAAGCACGATCGTGCCGCCCGGATCGGTATATTTAATGGAATTATTGACGAGATTGACGATTACCTGGGTCACGCGCTCCAAATCGCCCACGACATCAGGAAGCACGTCCGGAATCTCGTCCCGCAGTTCGATCTTCTGCTGCTCGCACACGATCTGATGGTCGTCGATGCAGGCTTTCAATACCGGAACCAGGTCGAAGACGTCCTTGCGGCATTCGATCTTCCCCCGCCGGATGCGGGAAAGATCAAGCAGTTCATCGATGATCCGGTTCAGCCTCTGTCCCTGCATGAGGATCTTCCGGACGCGCCGTTTCTGCTCGTCATTGAGCGGCCCAAGCTTCTCGCGGACCAGGATTTCGCCGAAGCCGTTAATCACCGACAGCGGCGTGCGCAGCTCGTGGGACGCGACAGAAAGGAACTCTTCCTTTAATTTGTCGAAGCGGTCTTTGGAGGCCTCGATGTCGGCCAGGCTGAACCCGAAATTCTTTTTCGTTCCCGCCAGCAGGAAGATCATGGCCGGCACCGCGCTCATGACAAGGCAGAGCGTCTCCGACCACGGCTCCTTCCATTCCGGGGCGAGAAGTGCCTGGGCGAAAAAAATCAGCGTGATGACGCCGAAAAGCAGGACGATTGAAATTGAAAACATGCTGCGCAGCCCGGCGGGCAGAAGCATGTTCTTGAACACGAAAAAGAAAATGAGGAGATAGGCGCTGCCGACGAGGAGATTGCCGTAAACGTGGATGACCGCCGAGGGGGGCATGGGGCTAAGGCCTCTTCTGCGACTTACGAGTTTGGATCATTCCTTCCGGTCCTTTGATTTAAGCGCTTTTCGCGCCCGAGGTGCCGTTCTTCCCGCCGCGGTAATATTCGATTTTTTCCAGAAGCTTGTCCAGGGTGAACGGCTTGTGGATGACGTCGTTGGCCCCGGATTCTTTCATCTTGGCCTGCTCGCCTTCGCCTTTCAGTCCCGTGACCGCGACGATGATGACTTCTTTGAAGCGGGGGTCTTCGCGCACGAACCGGCAGAACTCGAAACCGTCCAGCTCCGGCATGCGGAAATCCAGAAGCACCATATCGGGCCTCTCTTCGACCAGCTTCGCGCCGGCCGTGAATCCGTTGTTGACCGTAATCAGCTTGAGGCCCTGGATGCCGGAGAACATGTCCTGCAGGAGTTCCAGGACGTCCGTTTCATCGTCCACGGCGAGGATGACGTAATCTTTCCTTTTTTCCAGCTCTTCTTCGCCCTGCCAGGGAAGATTGTAGGCCTGCGCGAAATGAACGAGCTCGTCATGCGCGATGCGGCGGTGCCCGCCGACGGTCGTGAAACAGCTGAACTTCCCGCCTTCGATCCACCGGATCACGGTGATCGGCGTGACCCCCAGAAGCCTGGCCACTTCGTGCGTCGTATAGAGCTTTTTGGTTCCCTGTTCCATGTCATCCCCCTCGGGTCTTGGACTATGAAGATAAAGACATGATAACTATGTAGGTTTTGTTATTCTGAGTAAAGTATAGCCACCGGGTTTCCGTAATTCAAATTCTGAGGCGAAGAATATTTAGCCCTAAGCGCATTGCTTAAATGGAGTTACAAATAATAAGCCCACAATTTTAAGAGAGGTTTTCGAAGCAGGTCCGCGGGTTTGAGGAGCGGCGGCGTCTTTATGATAGAATTATCCGGGACGCTCCTGGACATGGGGACGTTTAAAATTTGCTATGGAATTCGCGTTCCTTGCCGTAAATTAGCCCTGATATCTTATGAAGAAAGCCATTCTTATTTCCTTATGCGTGCTGGCCGCCGGCCTTCCCCTTACCGGCTGCCGCAAAAAACCTCTCCAAGAGCAGCCTCCTGCCAAGCAGGAAGCCGCGACTCTCAAGCTATTAAAGAAGGCCGGCCTCGAGGTCTATCCGAAGAGCGAGATCCTGGATCAGTCGCTGAAGAATCAGGAAACCGAAAAGCTCTATGGAGCGAACCCGGAGGCGAAAAGCGAAGTGACCGTAGCGCGGGTGTGGGCGGCGGTGGATGCGCCGGTCGAAGAAGTGCGGGCCTACTACGCGAAAACTCATCCCTATGTCCTGCGCGACGAGCATAAGACCGACGGCACCGAATTCATCCAGCTCTCTTCCGTGGAAAAGATCGCCTCAGCCATCACCGAAGGTGTGACCCCGATTACGCTGGTGGACATCCGCAAGAACAAACTGACCGCCGACGAACGCACGGGCTACGAAGGCGAGCTGAAGGCCTTGCAGGAAAAAAAGGGCCCGGATCTCGTCGACGAAAACAGGATCAAGGAACTGCAGCGGCTCCTTGCGGAAAAAACCATCGTCAAGCTGAGCCTCCGCGCGGAAAAACCCTCCTAAAGGAAACGGGGACACACCTGAAGGTATGTCCCCGTATCAAAAAAAACGTTTGGGGACAGGTCTTTAGACCTGTCCCCTTTTTTGTGCGCCGCAATGGCGGATGCTGAAGGAATTATGCCGAGGATTTGACCTGCATTTCCTCGAGCAAGGAATCGGTCAACGAAGCGGCGACGGCTTCGGCGACCAGCATGCCGCGGTTACCGTTCGGAGCCTTGGCCGCGTCAAAGACGTACGGCGGAATTTCCTTCAGACCCAAGATGGACAGGACGAGCGCGGTCTCGATCAGTTTACGGATGGCAAGATCGCGGTCCTTGGCTTCGGCCGCGGGATTGACGACAGCAAGACCGACGGCCAGTTTGCCGGCGTAGTCCGCGTTGACGGCCTGATACATGTCGGATTCGGCGCCCTGGACCATGATGGCCTGGTTGCCTTCGGCGGCGATCTCGGCATTGAGGTTGACCATCGTGCCGAGCTGATCCACGTTCGTGGCAAACCGCACGGTCTGCGTTCCGTAGTAGGCGGCCAGCTGCGCCCAGCGCGCGTCGAACTGCACGCCGGCGATGACCACTTGGTGGCGCCTGGCGAACATTTCGGTTTCGAGGGCCGGCATCGAGATCATCATGGCCTGCGCCGGGTGCACGCCGCCCATCGCGCCCTGGACATTCATCACCCAATCCGTGACGGTCAGGAGGCCGTCTTCCTTGGCCAGCGCTTCTTTGAGTTCCGCGCCCGTATGCTGCGTGGCCATACGGATGAGAAGCTCGATGTTTTCGCCGCGGCCCTGGAAGTAGTCGCGCGCGGCGGCGGACGTCTTCGGATCGTTCAGGATGCCTTCGATGTCGCCGAGCGTCGTCGAGTACGCGGCCAGTTCGTGCAGGACGTCGAACGCGTGAGAATTGTAGCCCAGCGTATCCAGCGAAGCGCGCAGCTGCGGGTTGGCGGCCAGGGCTTCGATCTTTGCATGCAGTAAGGCGTGCGTCTTTTCGTGGTTCAGGAAGATCCGCAGGTGCTGGGCGCGGATCGTGCGGTCCAGGCTTGTGTCCACGAAGCGTTCGGGCGTCACGACGATCTTGGTGCTGCCGTCTTCCATGTGGCGCGCATAACCCAGACGGCGGTTGTCCTGCGCGAGCAGCGTGTCTTCCGGGCGCTGCACGAAGAACATATGGATGTTGTCGGGATTCGTGCCGCGCAGCATGGAGAGCACTTCCTCCGGCGATTCGAAGGCCGCCGCGAGGACGTTTTCGAGTTCGGCAGTCTGTTCCGGCGTGAGGCCGAGGTCCTGGCCCGCGAGTACGCCTTCGAACGGGGCTTCGCGCAGTTCCGACTTCGGCGCGGCCGGCGCCGTTTCACGCAGCTCGCCGCGGATTTTCTTGAGCGCCTGAACAAGCGTATCCCCTTCGAGGCCGGCAAGATTGTCCAGCCATGTTTTCAGCTGGCCGGGCAATTCTTCGATGCCGGAGAAGAACTGGTCGGCGCCCGCCTGGATCGCAATGCCGTCGTTCAGGATCCGGTCCACGAGGCCCTTCATGAATTTCACTTCTTCGATCGCCGGCATCTGCTGGCTCTTGTCCGCGATGCGGTTGTACATGATCGGGACGAGGAGCGCCATGACGCGGGCGATCAGCGCGTTGACGTCGGCGCGCTCCGGAGCGGACGCGTCGAGGCTGGCAAGCAGCTGGTCGAGCGACTCCAGCGCGCCGAGCAGCTCTTTCGCGGAACGGTTCTGGTCCTTGCGGCTCTGGATTTCGTCGATCGTCCAGCGCAGGCCGTTCACGAGATCGGCGCGGCTGTTCGAGAAATCCACTTTCGGCATGAATTCGGACAGCTCGCGGAGCGAAACAGGATCGGCCTTGGCCATGCGTTCGTCCATCCAGGACTTGGGCTTGAACTCGATGATGACATGCCGGCTTCCGACCTTGGTGATGAACTGGAAGGCCTGGCCCTGGCGCGCGAGGCCGTTGTACTTTTCACGCGTCTCCTTGACATTGTCGCCGTCATAGATCTGGTCTTGCGGGTAAGTCGCTTCGTCGTCCAGGCGCTTGTCGCCGATCGGCAGGAGCTGGTAGCGCGTTTCGCCAAGGCCCGTGCCCGCATAGCCGTAAGCGCCTTCGGCGAGCTGGTAGATACCGTCATAATCACGCAGCGTATCGCCCATCACGCTGGAAGGCAGGACATCGTAAGTTCCCCTCGCGCTCCTCGGATGGATATGATAGAAGCCGCCGAGCTGATTCTTGGCGTAAACTTCGACCTGGTTGTGCTTCAAGCCGGTGGTCAGGATAAAGCGCTCGCGGCCCGTGGACGGGTCGATCTGGGCGCTGATCGCGAATTCGTACGGCATCTTCTTCATCATTTCCAGCTCGTCGCGCGTGGGCTTGGCCGAAAGCTCGACCACATAACGGCCGTTCGCACCGAGATCGCGGTGCAGCGCGCGCGTGGCCGAGGCCTGCGCGAGGACGTCGTCGCGGTCGAGCGCGGCCGCGGCGGCTTCCGCTTCCGCCTTCTCCTGATGGAGTTCCATGTAGCGTTCCGACAGCTGCTGCATCTGAGACGGATCCATCGTACGGGCCATCTCCGACAGCTGCTGCATTTCCTGATCGATTTCTTCGGGACGGTTCAGGATCTTGAGCTGTTTGGCCAGCTTCAGGCTGTCGTTCAGAACCTCGGCCAGCGAAACGGTTCCTTCCATGCCGAGGAACTTCACGTTGTAGGCGTGGACGCGAGGATTGACGCTGCCCGCTTCCCAGAGCGCGGCCATGGCCAGGATGCCGAGCTCCGTATCGTCGGAGCGCAGGAACTGGGCGATGAGGCCGAGCGCCCGCTGCAGGCGCGCATCCAGCTCGTCCTGCGTCGGAGGCGTGGGAGGAATTCCCGCGCCGGCCTTGCGTCCGTCATACTGCAGGGCGACGTCGATGATCTTGTCGAAGACCTTTCTCATGGTGCGGTTCTTGAACGCCACTTCATCAACGGAATCATTCGGCGCGTAATCCTGCAGCTCTTTGGCCAGCGCCTTGAGCTCGGTGCCGTCCGCGTCGTAATCCGCGTCCGCGGCGAGTTTCTCAGCGTAGGACTTGGTCTTGTTTTCGTAAGCGGCCATCACCGAAGGCTTGGCCGCGTCCGCGCCGATCTTGCTGTTGAAGGCCTGGCGGCTCGTTTCGATCTGCTGGCCGACGCGGATGACTTCGTCCGGCGTGAGATTCAGGAAGCCCGTGATGTCGGAGATCGTCTTGGCCGTGCGCGCGATGTACATGACCTGCGCCGGCGTCAGATAGCGTTCCAGGTAGCGCATGGCCGCGCGCATCTGCTTCATCTGGCGCAGTTTGTTCAGCTTGCGCTCTTCCAGGTTCTGCGACTTGAGGAAGTTCTGGTAAACGTCCGAACGTTCGACCTTCGCGTCGAGCGCCGACACCTTCGGGTCGACACCCTGCGTCACTTCGCCTCTGAGGCGCGCCATGTAAGCGTTCAGCTGGTTCTGCAGTTCTTGTTCCTGCTGCTCGTCCAGCTTGTCAGTCTTCAATTCCTTGAGCTTCATTTCACGGTACAGCTGCTGCCACTGGAACCGCTTGACGTTCTTTTCTTCATCGCGGTACTGGTCCATGGCGTACGAGAAGATCGGGCCGTTCTCCATGCTGTCTTCGTCGTAGGAGCGGCCGCTCTGCTGGATCTTGCGGATCAGGATCTGCACCGTGTACGCCTCGTTTTCGTCGAGCAGCGTGCGGTCGGCGGTGCTGTCCTTGCGCTTGCCGGTCGGATCGGTCGGATCGACGTAAGCCTGCTCTTTGCGCTGCGTGCCAAGGCCCAGGTCGATCATGTGGGTGGATTCGTGTTCGAGCGCTTCTTCTTCGTAACCCGCGATCGAGAAGATGTAACCGGACTTGCGGAACACATGTTCCTGGCCCTTGAACTTATCGGGACCGGAGACGACAGGAATGTTCTTGGTTTCGTCCGGACGCGTCGCGTTGGCCTGGCCGGTCGCCGACAGGAAGCCTTTTTCGCGCAGCCACTGCAGCGCGGCCTTGGGCACGGAGATTGAAATGACCGGGACGTCCGGCAGGCCGAAGATGTCCTGCCACACTTTCAGGAGCGGGTCGCTGCTCGCCATGCGGACGCTGACCTGGACGGGCCTGTCGGTGCCGGCCGCCTTTTTCAGGCCTTCCTTGTCGATCTTGGGCTTGTCGTAATAGTTGTTGAGGCCTTCGAGCACGTAATCCAGGGCCTTCTCGTATTCCTCGGCCGAGCTTCCGTCTTTCATCATGTTGCTGATCTCGAGCAGGTCAGCCTGCGATTCGCGCATGCGCTTGATCTTTTCGTAATAACGCACGACGTCCGCCTGGTCCAGCGGGCCTTTTTCGAACCGCTCCTGCAGGGTTTCCGCATTGATGCCTTTCACATAATCGTCTTTCAGGTCGTCGTCTTTTTCGCTGACGCGGTACTTCACTTTCAGCACCGAGGCCGCGGCCTGCGCCGACGCATCCGCCTGGACGGCCAGCCGCAGCAGGTTGAGGCCGACGAACTTGTAGCTGTCGTCGATCAGTTTGTCTTCCATCAGGAAGCTCTCGGCCATGTCGAGGAGGACAAGGCTGAGACCCTTTTTCAGCGCCTTCACGTCATCCGCGGCTTCCTGCTTCGCCGTGGCATCCGCCGCCGCGGCGCCGCGCGCTTCGGCCTGCTTGATCGCGGCTTCGTAAATCGACTTGAGCTGGACCATCGCGAGCGGCTTCGTCAGATCGATGTTCAGGGCCGCAAAATCCAGGCCCGTGCGGTTCAGCAGCGCGCCGCCGTCCTGGCCCGCAAGCGCTTCCAGCACCTGGGTCGTGGTCAGCGCGCCGGTATCGATGCGGGTGCCGCGGGCCGCGAGGAGCGGCACGATAAGCGCCAGCTTGTCCCCTTGCTCGGCGAGAGCTCCGGTAAGGCCGATCTTCGGCGCGACGAGCGACAGGAACAGCATGCGTTCGAACAGCGTGAGGTCGTAACGGTCCATGATGCCCGTGACTTCCAGCAGGTTGTCCGGACGGCTCACGCCTTCGGCGAGAGCGTTCATCTTGTAGAGGATCTTGGCGATCTCTTCCAGCTTCAGCTTGAGGATCGGCCAATGCCCGCGGATAGCGACGGTGAAAATGTCCCAGACGCCGCGCGGCACGAAGGCGAGATCAGGATCGAAGCGCACGAGGAGATCCGGAATGCTGCCCAGGTCCGGCGCCGTGGTCTTGTCGTCCAGCTGCTGGTGCTTGGCGGCCAGGAACGGCTGGTCGATCGCAAAGAGATTGCCCGGCCGCAGGTTGTCTTCGAAATACGCCGCTTCGATCTCGCGGCGGCTCTTGCCCGTGCGCTTCTGCGTGTTTTCGACGTAGGCATTCAGGCGGAAGTGGTCGTAACGGCGCGCCGTGCGGATCTGGTTGTCCAGGGCCTGGCCCGTCTTGATCTGCAGGTCGTCCTGGTCGAGCAGCTTGCCGAGGCGCGCGTACGCGTCCTGCTGCAGCTTCATCAGGACTTCGAGATTATTCTCGTCAAATCCTTTTTCTTTGTTCAGACCCAGGCTCTTGGCCGCATCCAGCGCGCGTTTCTTGTCGCGGTTCACGTCCTTCTCGGAGACGTACGGCGACGGCTTGCCGAGCGCCTTCGCCTGTTCGATTTCCCGCTGGATCTTGGGATCTTTGTAGTCCACGGCGCTCTTCTGCAGCGCCACCAGCGTGTCGAGCGCCTGCTTCGCGCGGACCGCGTTGAGAAGGTCGACGAGCGCCTCTTCGACCGCTTCGACGCGGGCGTGGTCGCCGGCGGCCGTGGCCGCGTCATGTTCGGCGCGCAGCTTCATCATTTTGAGGTCGAACGCCGTTTCCTGGCTCGGTTCCTGGAAGCCTTCGGCGCCGGCCTTGTAGAGGTCGGACCAGGCCTGGTCGATCTCGTTACGCGTGAGCGGCGAGAACAGGCGTCCGAAGAAGCTGGTCTTGCGGTCCAGCGCCTCGGCCTTGTTCAGGAGGTACTCGCGCACTTCTTTTTCCGTGCGCTGGCTCTGTTCGACGAGCGTCTGCACGGCCTTTTCCTGGCGGACCAGGTAGTACAGCGCGTCGAGCGACAGGTCGACGAGCGCGTCCATGCCATAGCCCGCGACGGCGCGGCGCAGGTCGTCCCGGAAGTTCAGCGATTCGTCCTGGGCCAGGAGGTCGACCACCGACAGGAACAGGTTGTGCTGATACGCATCGACCTGGCCGGGCGTGGCGCCCCGCAGGAACGCGGGCTTGAGTTCGTGAATGTCGGAGAGCTTGAAGCCCTTCAGCGTGGCGCGCAGGCTTTCGAGGGCTTTCTGCTGCTGGCGTTCGTACTTGGCCTTGGCCTTCTCGAGGCTCGCCTTTTCGCGGTCGATTTCTTCGCCGGTCGCCGTGGCAAAACCGCGCTCGGACTTGCGCAGCGCGATCTTCTGCAGCTCGATCTCCGCGGACCGCAGGCTGTCGCGCTGCTGGGACAGGCGCGTGTAGAGCTGACGGACAGGCTTGGGCATGTCGGAACGGGCGTTCTTCAGGGCGATCTGCGCGATGCGGCCGGCCGGGCTCAGTTCGCCGTAGCCGTCGCCGTAGATGTCGAAGAGGAGCTTCGAGTCCACTTTGCTTTCGATTTCTTCGCCGGTCAGACCGACGTTCTCGAGATGGCGGACCACGTTGAGCAGCTGGTTCAGGCCGCGGCGGTCGTAGCTGGTGAAGTCAACGAAGCCGCGGTCGGAAAGTTCCAGCGCGATGCGGTAAAGTTCGCGGTCATCTCCGTCGTCCCAGTGGAAGCCGAGCTTGCGCAGGCTGTTCTTCTGATAGTCGGACAGGTTCTGCAGGTCTTCGATGGTCCGCGTGAACGCCTGGCCTTTACGGGTCAATTCGTAATGACTCTGCTCGACCGTCTCGCCGTTCCTGACGTCGGTAACCTCGCGTTTCTGCTCGCTGACAAGGCCGCGGCTCTCCAGGTTTTCAGCCACGGCTTTCGCGGCTTCGGCCTGGTTGTTGCCCAGATGCGCGATCGCGCGGTTGGCGTCGGCCAGGTTCGCGGACTTCACTTTGATTTCCTGATGACGTTCCACGGCTTCGGCATTGATGACCATCTTCTCCAGGTTCTTGGCCAGGCGGACCGTATCCACCAGGTTGTTGGTCGTGGACAGGCTTTCCTTTTCGACGCGCAGGCCCGGCGCGACGCTTTCTCCGATATTCAGGTCGCGGAGGATCTGGATGCCGCGGTCGCTGAACCGGACCGAGCACGAGGAGCACGATTCGCTGAGCTCGACCAGCAGGCCGCGCAGTTCGGTCTTCGACACGTCGGCAAGCAGGGCTTTCAGCGCCGGGTTCTGCTCGGCGAGGAGCGCCAGCGTGCGGAACGTGCTTTCCGAACGCGCCACATTGTCTTCGTGACTGGCCAGGACGTCGCGCTGCTGGCCCTTGATGATCTGCTCGAGAAGCGCCTTCAGGGCCGATTCCGCGGTGGCCGGCGAATTAAGGGCGGACTCGGAATTCGCGAACAGGTTCTTGATCTGGCCTTCGAGCGCGACTTTGTTCGCGTCCACCGTCGAGCCGAACAGCAGCTCCTTCTTGGCCGCGTCGATTTCCGCGAGGAAGCCCTTGATCATGTCCATCGGATCATCGCTGTTCTTGGCGAAGTCGTGGATGTCGGTTTCCATGGCGTTCAGGTCCATCGCCTCATTATTCAGCGCCAGCATGTTGCGGTAGCCGGCGAGGTAGGCCTCGCGCATGGAGTTGAGTTCGCCCAGGACGCGCGACTGCATCTGCTCGCCGCCGGTCAGGTATCCCTTTTCCTGGAAGTCGAAGTTCACGTCGTCGTCCTGCGCCTCGCGGTTCTGCCAGTCGGTATAGAAATCGTTGATCGCCTGGTGGACCTTGGCTTTGGCCTTGTAATCCTCGCTGAACTGGAAGCCGTGCTCTTCCATGCGCTGCAGTTCGGCCAGCGCGCTCTTGAGCTCGACGCGCCATGCGGTCACCATCCGGCGGGCCTCGTCACCCCGGGCCGTATTGTCGCGGCCGGCCAGGCTCGAGTAGTTCTGGATGTTCTTGGAGAGCTCCTTGATGTCCTCGACCAGCTGCTTCTGCCGGTCTTCGAACGCCTTCCGCTCCTGTTTTTCCATCTGGGCGAGCTCGCCCTTCAAGCCGTTCAGCATGGACTGCGCGATTTCGTGGCCGCGGTCTTTCAGCGTTTCGCCGACCTTGTGCAGCAGCGAGCCGGACACGTCGTTCTTGATGTAGTTCCACGCCGACACCATCATGAACCATTCGATCTCGGTCAAAGTGTCCTTCATTTCGAGGCGCTCGATCAGGTTCAGCGTCAGGCGGAATTCGTTTTCTTTCATTTCTTCCTGGTACTTTTTCAGCGTGATCTTGCCGCGGTTCAGATCCTTCAGGAGGCCGGCCTCGAACTGGGCCAGGACTTCCTGCATGGCGCCCTTGAAGCTGTTGTTGCGCTCGTGGATGTCCATCTCGATCGAATTGCGGATGGCCTGGAAATCCTTGGTCGGGAGCAGCACCTGGCGATGGCCGATTTCACCCTTGCCGCGGACGATGCGGCCGAGGATCTGCATCATTTCGCGGAAGCCGCGGCTCGCGGACTTGATGGTCAGCGACCACTTGCCCTGGAAGTCGACGCCCTGCTGCGTGTCCTGGATGTTGTTGGTGACGACGAGCGACGGCGTGCCCAGCGACGCGGCCACGCGCGCGACCGTCGGGATGAGTTCGCTGAAGGCCACGGCGTCGACCGCGAACATGTAGCTCTTGTTTTTGTCGGTCAGCTTCGGAAGCGCTTCGAGCTCCTGCTGGTCCTTCTGCGTGGCCTCGAGGATCATGTCCGTCTTCTTCTTGAGGTTGTCCTGAATTTCCTGGTAACGCTGGCTGCTCCACACGTTGTCGCCCAGCTGCCGTTCGAGCTGCGTGGCCTCTTTCTGGAGGCGTTCGAACAGGCCGATGACCGACTTGACGTTCTTGCCCACATCGACTTCGATATACGTGCGGCCGCCGTTGTCCTTTTCCGCCTTGAAGCTTTCGAGGACCTTCGAATACTCCGTGTGGTCTTCCACGAACATCAGATGGGCCCAGCCCTTCTCGAGGTATGCCCGGCCGATTTCCAGCATCTTGGCCACGCCGTTTTCTTCGTCGACGAACATGAGGTTCTTGGCGTTGGCCCTGCCGATCTCGTCGTTCTTCTTCGTGGCTTCCGCGGCTTCGGATTTCGCGATGAGCTGCTTCACGTCATTGGCCGTGATGTCTTCGGCATAGGTCCAGGCCGCGCTGATGACATTGCCTTCGTTGTCGCGCTCCTCGCCCTGCTGCATGCGCGAACGGTCGCGCGCCACGGTGTGCACGCCCATCAGGATGGACGACAGCGGGCTGTAAGTCGCGGTGCTGCCCGCGCGGCGGATGTGGCGGCGCAGGAGCAGCTCGCCTTCCGCGGTCTGGGTCACGGTGATGTGGTTGTTGAGGTTCAGGATGCCCTGGTTCTTCCCGTTGTTTTCCTGCGGGATGTCGCTCATGCGGATAAGGTCGCGGCCGTAGCGGCCTTCGACGACCAGGTATTCCGCGCCATTGATCTGCACGCGCTCCAGCGTCACGTTCGACGCCGTGTTGGTGATTTCCGCGTGCGCGCCCACCTGGACTTCCGTACGGCCGGTGATGTCGGCGATCTCGATCCGCGTGACGTTCTTATTCGCCTTGTCGATGATGCGCTTGATCAAGCTCATCTGCGTGGAGGTCGCCTGCGTCAGCGAATTCTCGAGCTCGTGCTCCTTGACCATCTTGTCGTTGACTTCGGCCAGCTCGCCGCGAAGGACGTTGATTTCGCGGATGCGCGCCTGGATGTCGTCGCGCTGCGCGGCATCCGCGGTGGTGAGCAGCTGCTTCTCGAGGTTCTCTTTCTCGGTTTCGATTTCCGCGAGGTTGCGGCCCTGGATCTTCTCCAGACGAGCTTCCTTTTCCTTGATCTTGTCCGCGTTCGCAGCCGCGTCGGTCTTCAGTTTTTCCAGGTCGCCCTTGAGCGCCGTAACTTCATCCGTAAGCTTCGCGGCCTTCTTCGCCAGCACCTCGTTGCTGATGAACGACAGGACGAGCTTCGTCACGCGGCCGCTGAAATTCGTGGACTGGATCTTACCGTTCTCTTTCGGGTGCAGCTCGCCGTATTCGTTCGTTTCGAAGTGCTTGGCATACTGCATGCCGAGCGCGCGGACCGCTTCCTTGACTTCTGAGGCCCGGAATTCGCCGGACACGATGCGCTCTTTCACGCGCTCCTTCAGGGCCTTGGACATGTACACTTCCGCGTCCTTGTCGGTGCCTTCGACGATCAGCTGCGCGTTTCCGAATTTGTCCGCGATGTCGAGCAGCCGCTTGGCCTCGCGGTTGTCTTTGGCGACCAGAAGCGCGTTCTTGTTGGCAATGCCGTTTTCGTCGTAGGTCACGCCGAGCATCGTATACAGCTCGCGGATCTTGTTGATGTATTCCTCGGCGTTTACGGTCGCGTTCTTCGTGTCGGACAGGATGTACTGCGTGATTTCCGCCTGGAACTTATCGATTTCTTCGATGCCCCACGAATCCAGTTTCGCCATCAGGAGCTCGAGGATCGCGGGCTGGTCCTGGAGGGTAATCAGCGCGAAACCGACCTGGTCCGGGGCGATGACCTTGATGGCCTCGTCGTTTCTGAGCGCCGCTTCCAGCTTTTCGAAATCGCGCGCGACCAGGAGCTTCTGGATGTCGATCAGTTCGCCCGCGCCGAAGAGCCGGACCAGTTCCTGGTTCGGGACGCTGACGCGGAGGTCGTTCGGGCCTTTGATGCCGGCTTTGCCGTTGGCGAAGTCCGCGCCCTTGGTTTCGGTTTCCGCCAGGATCACGCTGCCCGAGACTTCGCTGTTCTGCCGCGCGAGCGCGATTTCCGTGGACGCCTTGACCATGGCCACCATGTTCTTACCGACGGCGGTCTTACCATTGCCGATTTCTTCCATCAGGAAGTCGCCGATGATGCCCTTCTGCACGGCGCGCAGGTCGAAGCGGTAAGCGCTGTCCGCGCGGACCTTATCCGCCGCGGCCTGGGCTTCTCTGGCGGCCTGATCCTTGTCGTGCGTCCGGCCTTCGACTTCTTCGTACGTCTTGCGGTAAGTCTCGCGCATGAATTCGATCAGCAGCCGGTGTCCGAAAATCTTGTTGTGATAAACCAGCAGGGATTCGCGGTCGAGCTTGTAACCGTCACCCAGGCGCGCCTTGACGCCTTCGACAAAGGCCTTGTACACCGCGGCGCCGTCGATCGTGCCGTTCTTGAAGTAGTCCTGCAGCAGCCGGCCCGCCTGGCCCGCGGTCAATTCCATTTCGGCCTGGAGGTCGAAGATGCCGTACTTGATGTCCTGGGCGACGTTCGGATTGGCGCCCGTGAATTCCGCAATGGCTTTGTCCGCATACGCGTGCAGCTGCGCGCGCTGATCGGCGTCCAGGCTGTTGTTGGCGAGCGCCCTCGAAAGCACGGTCAGCGTGGCTGTATCGTTGCGCAGGCTCGACGGCATGCTGAAGGCGACATCGACGATGGCCTGCAGCGCGGCGAGATCCTTCGTTTCATAGGCTTCCTTGCGCAGGGCCGAGAGCTCGCCCTTTTCGAGCTGCTCGATCTGGTCTTCGAGCTGCTCTTCTTTCATCGAGAGCGACGGATCGCGCAGGCGCATCGGCATGCCGCGCACGACCGCGAGCTGGCTGCGGAGATCTTCCATCTTCACGAGCGCTTCCTGGAAACGGAAGGCCAGGCTGCCCGCGGCGGGCGCCGTCTTGAGCGGGCTTGCGGTCGGGGCCTGAGCGCTCTGGAATTCTTCGAGCGCCGCGGCGCGCGCAGGTTCCGGGGCCTTGGCCGCTTTCTTCGCTTCGGCCGCTTCTTTGGCGGTCGGCGTGGCCTTGGCGCTTTCGGCCGGGGCCTTGGCGGCTTCCCGGGCGGCCGCGGCTTCAGTGCGCGTGGCTTCCAGGCGGCCGAGGCGGGCCTGTTCCGAGATCTCGAAGCGCATCAGCATGGCTTCGCCGGCGAGCTCGGCGCGGCTCAGCTCGATCTGGCGGAGCGCCATGAACAGGTCCTGCGCCGTGGCGTTGGCCAGCGTGATTTCCGTGCCGTCGCGCGCCTTCAGGTTTTCGAGCGCCGCCATCAGGCCGTGCGCGATCATCATGCGCTGCGCCCGGACCCGCGCGGAAACGCCGGCCGGCACCAGGATGTTGAAGAGCGGATGGCCGCGGAAGCTGTTGAAACCGAACGGCATGAATCCGAACATTCCGAGCGCGGCCGTCTGGTACGGCACGTCGCCCTGCACGTAATTGCCGAGGAATGCGAAGGCGTCGTTGAACGGTACGCCGTGGAAGGTGCCGAGCGCGGCCAGGGCCGCGACGATGCCGATGAAGCCGAGGCTGACGACAGCCGCGGCGCGCGCGAACTTCGCCAGCGGCGAGCGCGAGGCGCGGACCGGCGTTCCGAGAACGTCGGCCAGGTCTTCGACCATGTCTTTATACTGCGTTTCGTTCAGTGAGCGGCCGTCCGCCGACAGGTTCAGGCGCTGTTCGACGTCGGCGACCGCATCCAGGATCCGGTCCTTGGTCTGGCGTGTCGTTTCGAGCTGGCTGGCCAGGACTTTCAGAGTCGCCTGGTGCTGCGCGATCTGGCTGAGGAGCGACGAGCTCAGGAAGCGCGCGTTGACCGTGCCGAGAAGCGCCTGGATCTGATCGACGTACACCTGCGCGTTCGCGACGTCCATGCGGTTCAGCGCGGCGATGAGCGCCGACATCAGGAGATCGATATTGAGGACCATGAGCGAGTGCGTCTGTTCCTGCGCCCACGGATTGGCGGCATTCGTCTGAAGGGCCTGGATGCGCTGGCCGAGGTCCTGCAGGTCCTGGCGGAACTTCGCCAGCCGCGCGATGCCTTCCTGCGTATTCATCTTGTTCGCTTCGATCGCTTTTTTCAGGCCCGCGTATTCGGTCCTGTAACCGTCGAGCTTGGTGAGGACATCAAATTCTTCGGTGGCGCGCGTCTGGGCATCGGCCTGCGTGGCGTAGGTTTCAACCGTGATGCCGTTGATCGTGACCGCGTAGATCGAGCCGCCGTTGGAGAGCTGACGTTCTTCGACCACGACCGCGTCGCGGCCGAGCGTCTGTTTGGAAACTTCTTTGGAAGAGACCGTCACGGGGGCGGCCGGCGCCGAGGTGCCTGACAGCGCGGGCGCGGCCTGGGCTTCGAGCTGGGCCTGGCGCGCGGCGGCGAGATCGGTCTGGGCCTGGTGCAGTTCCTGTTGCGCATCCGCATAGGCTTTTTCCGCGGCGATGACTTCAGGCGATTTCACTTTCGCTTCGGCCTGCGCTTCCGTGCGCGCCTGGACCTGCGCCACGGCATTTTCCGCGACGCTCGGGGCTTTGGCGCCCTGCTCCACGGCCATGACCAGGCGGAGCGAGCGGCCCACGAGATACGCCGCGAAGATCTGGATGCCGAGAACAGCCGGCAATCCGATCGGCGCCAGCACGGTGAGGCCGAGAACCGGCGCGGCCACCATGAGGACGGCGGAGGTGAATCCGCCGAGGACGCCTGCGGCCCACGGGCCGATGACGGCCGACACCATCCGGCCGATGAACGACGTAGGCTCGGCGCTCATCTTGCCGAAGAGCAGCGTGCCGATGCGTTCCATCCAGGCGCCGAAGACTTGGCCCGTGGTCGGGGCCGAAGACGCGGCGACGCGTTCCGCTTCGCGGATCGTCTGGGGCGCGGCGGCTTCTTCGGCCTGCGGTCCGGCGCGCGTCTGCGCGTTCGCACGGATCGCGGCGATGACTTTCACGGCCCAGATGAAGAGCGAGACGCCGCCCAGGATCGCGGCCTGGATCGCGGGCGCGAACGGGAGAATCGCCGCAACCACGCCGAAGCCGGTGGCGGCCAGAGCAATCGCGGTGCCCCAGATGATCGTATTCGTCCAGAGGTTGAAGCGCTTGGTCTGCGCGTTATTCTTGTTTTCCAGGTCGATGTTGGCGCCGAAGCGGTTGAGAAGCGCCGCGAGCGGAGCCTTCACCCAGGAAACCGAGGTCTTGAGAATGAAGGCCGAAAGGACCGTGATGACGCCCGGGATGCCGAAGACCGCCAGGAGGCCGCTCACGAACAGGTAACCCAGGCCGCCGACCAGGCCGACCGTGAGCAGCTGCGCCGTGATGTCCTTGAGAACGCCGAAGAAGCCTTTTTCTTCGGCTGCCTGTTTATTGAGGCCGAGGGTGGACTCGGAGAAGATCAGCGCGAACAGGCCCGGCAGCACGAGATTGATAAGGGCTCCGATCACCGGCGCCTTCTCGACCACCTTGAAGACGAACCATTCCTGGACCGCGTGCATGCGCTTGGCAAAGCGGCCGAAGGAGGTCGCCTCGCCTTTCTGCGCGAGGATCTGTTCCTGGATCACTTCGGCCACGGCCTCGAGGACTTCCAGGATGTTGAAGCCGTCGGCGTTCATCACCTGCTCGGCCACCTTCTGGAGCAGCTCGAGCAGCTTGGTCCGGTCGGCGCCGATCTGCGCGGCCAGGAAGTCGATCACCGCGCGGACGACGGCCAGCACGCGCAGCTTCGTCTGCTTGGCCTGGATGTCCATGGCCTTCTGGTAGTCCGCGCTCGAAATGCCGAGCAGGCCGTGCGTGTATTTCAGGATGAAGGACGCGATGCGGCCCACGATCGAGGACAGGAACTGCACCAGAATCGAGCGCGAGTTCGTGGCCGGCGTCATGAGGTAATTCAGGAGGCGCAGGATCGCGTTCTGCAGCCAGCCGAGCAGGCCGTTTTCGGACTTGAGCAGCTCGCTCTTTTCCTGCGCCATGTCTTCGGTCGCCTGGTTGACCGCGTCCATGACGTCCTGCGCCGAAGCGTTCTGGTCGATCGTGATGCCGAGTTCCTGGGCCACGGCACGGGTCGCGCCGTCCGCGACTTCCTGCGCCGTGACGTCCGGCTGGCTGGCGATGAGTTCCGAAATCGTCTGGAGGATCTTGCCCGCCGCCTTCTTCTCGTCTTTCAGGTTTTCAGAATCCTGGAGCGCCACGTTCTTGAACGCTTCCGTGACCTTGTCGGTGCGCTGCTCGCTCGCAGCCTGTTCCGCCGCCGTCTTCGGCAGCTCGGTCCGGGCCGGCGCGTTCAGCTTGCCGCCGTTCAGCACGGTCTCGATGGCGTCTTCCACGCGGCCCAGCGAATTTTCCAGCGCGCGGACTTCCGGCGTGGTCTCGGCGTACTGGGCGATCATGCCTTTCAGGCCGGCTTCATCCACGTGTCCGGCGTCGATGAGGTCGGTCAGCCGCGCCGCTTCCTGCACCGAGATCTGGCCGCCGCTGCGGGCTTCTTTGACAAGGTCTCTGAGGAACGCGATGCTGCGCAGCGATTCCTTTTGCTTCTCGCTCATCGGGGCCTGCTCGACGGCCTTGGCGCGGGCTTCCTCGATCTTCTTCTGGGCTTCTTCAAAGGACTTCATCGCGCCCTGAGCCGTGGCATTGGCGGCCGCGAGCCTCTTCTCGGCTTCGGCCAGCCGCAGCTGCGCCTGAGTCTGGGCTTCGGCCAGGCGCGCCTTTTCCTTCTCGCCGTAACCGGCTTCGGCCTTGTCCGCATCGGAAATCGGAGCGGCGGCTTCTTCCAGCGCTTTTTCCGCGGCATAGCGGCTCTCGAGCGCGGCCTGGAGGTCGGCCTCGGCCTTTTGCACCTGGATCAGCGCGGCGGCCTTGGCATCCGCGTCGCCGATCGCGAGTTTTTCCTGGGCCTGACGCAGGGCCTCGCGCGCCGTTTCTTCCGCGGTCTTCGCTTCCTGCACGCGGTTGACCAGGCCTGCGCGGGCTTCGACTTTTTCCGCTTCCTTGGCCTTGGCTTCCGCGTCGGCCTTGGCTTTTTCGGCCTGGGCCCGCAGCGTGTAGGCTTCCTGCGCGGCCGCGAGCATCTGATAGTACGGCGTATTCTGGACTTCGAAATCAAGGCCCGCGAGCTCGAGCTTCGACAGCGCCTTCAGGAGCGCCACGCGGCGTCCTTCGGTCATCTGGCCGAAGCGGACCAGGTCGCCCAGCATCGCCGCCGCCTCGTCTTCGGTGTTCAGGTTGTGATGGGACAATTCGTGGCTGAGCGCGAAATCGAGGATCGCCATGATTTCGCGCGCGCTGAGCTTGGTCGTGCGCAGCAGGTCCGCATTGAAAGAGAACGTCGCCGTCGTGTTGTCGGCGCTCAGCGCGACGCCCGCGACCTGCGTGGTTTCTTTGAGGAGCCGGATCTGGACCTTCTGGAGGTCCGGCTGCATGCGCTGGGCCGCGAGAAGTTCCGTGGCGATCAGCCGCACGAGGCGTTCCTGCAGGACGCGGTAAGTGTCGTTGTCGATGCCCGCAAACAGCACGCCGAAGACTCCGGCCAGTTCGGCGCGGAGGATTTCCCAGAGTTCCGCCTGGCTCTTCGCGGCTGAGGCAAGCTGCACGTCGATCGAGATCAGGCCGTTTTCGATCGTCACCAGCTGCGCGTTCTCGACCGAGGTCATGGAGTCGCCCAGCAGGTTCTGGCCTTCGAAGGTGCGCGCGCCCTTCGCGGCAGCCTTCATGCTGATCGGGAACGCGGCCATGCCGTGATGACCGCCGGTTCCGTCCACGGCCTGGCGGAAGAAGTCCGCGATCTTGGCGATAACGGCTTTCTGACCGTCATCCATTTCCCCGGTGAAGAAGATATCCTTCAAGCTGTCTTCCACGGCTTTCTGCGCGGCCGCCTGCTCTTCCTGCCTCAGTTTCTGCTGCTCGGCGGCGCTTTTCTTCATGTCATCGATCATCTGACGGATGCCGACCACGTTCTGCGTGAACGGAGCCGTGTCGGAGATCATGTCCCCGATCATGCCCTGGGCTTCCGCGCGGGCCTCAGCCTCGAGTTCGTCCGTGATTTCCGCGGCTTCGCTCATCTGCTGCAGGAGCACCTGGGCGAGTTCGGCTTCGAGCGCGGCGATGGTTTCAGCGCGCTGCTGCTGATGCGCTTTCGCCTGCTCGGCCGTGATCGTCACCGTGACGCGGCCGGACTTGATCTCGACCTGGCCGTTACGGATCGCTTCCTGCAGGGTCTCGTTCGACGCTTCCGTCAGGAGGCGCGCGGCCAGTTCTTTCTTGAAGGTTTCGATGCGGGCCGCGGTTTCCGCCTGGCGGGCCCGGGCTTCGAGGATCCGGTTCTCGGCTTCCAGGACCGCGCCGCGGTATTCCGCCTTGTGCGCTTCGTCCATGGCCGCGTAGCGCTGGAGATTGGCTGCGACGGCACGGACCGCGTCTTCCACGTTCGCGCCGGCGGCCGCGCGGTCGAGCGAAAGGATGAAGATGTCGATTTCAGCCTGCGTCATTTCCGAGAGATCCTGCAGCAGCTCGACGCGTTCGTTGACGTCCATGCCGTGGGCTTCGGCCAGCGCGTCCACGAACCGCTGCGCCGCGGCCTTGCGGGACTCGCTCGCTTTGGCCACGACCGCCTGTCCGGCGCTCGCGACGCGTTCCTTGTTTTCCTGGGCCAGCGCCGCGGCTTTGAGTCGCGCTTCGTGCTCGGCCTTGACCTGCGCCAGCCGCTGGGCGCGCTGGTCGACGGCGGCCTGATGCGCCTGCTGGGCCTGGGCCGCGCGCGTGGCGTAAGCCGCGCTGCGCGCCGTGAGGTCCGCGACCGTGGCTTCGAGCGTCTGGATCTGCAGCGTGAACTGCGCGGCTTCGGAATTGCGGTCGGCCTGCAGCTTGCGGACCTTGTTTTCAAGATCCTCCTGTTCCTTGCTGAGCGACTGCAGGGCTTCTCCGCTCATGAAGCGCTGCATGCGTTCGAGCTTGTCGGCTTCCGTCATATTGATAAGGGCCTGAAGCTCCGCTTGCGCGGCCGCGATCTGCTTGTCCAGGTTCTCGAGCCGGGTCTGCTGAGCGGCACGCGCCTGGACAAGCTCATTCTGGGCGCTGGTCAGCGCGTTGGCAAACGTCAGGTTTTCACGCTGCGCGCGGAGCGCCGTGAGATCGCTCTGTATCTGGCGGATCTCGTCACGGTTTTCGAGGGCCGCCGCATAATCGGCCTGCAGGGTCGCAAGCTGCGATTCCAGGCCCGCGATCTGCTGGTCAAGCTCCTCAACGCGGTCCTCAAAACCGCTCAGTTCCGTGCCCATCAGTTCCGCCTGGTCTCTCAGGCCGCGGATCTGCTCGAGCTCCGCGAGCTCGGCCGCGAACACCGTTTCGCCGCTCTGTCCCGCTTCCGTGACAACGGCAAGGCCGCTCGCCAGTTCCGCGAGGTCGCCTTCGCTCAGGTTCATGAGCCGCTGCATGAGGTTCGCATTGGCCGCGATGGCCGCGATCCACGTGTTCAGCATGGCCTGGGCCTGGGCATCGAGGCGTCCGAAGGAGTCGAGGAACTGCACGGCCGCGCGCTGGAAGTTCTGCAGCGCCTGCAGCTTGGCCTGCGCGGCCGCGGTCGTGCCGAGGATCTGCTGGAATTGGCCGGCCAGGTGCGCCTGCAGGCCCGCTCCGAGAACCGCGAATCTTGCCGCGAGCGCGGCCAGGGCATCGAGCGCCTGCAGCTGCGCCGCGTGATCCAGCCCGCTGTCGGCCGCGGCAATCAGTTCCGCGATCTGGGCGATGACGCTCTTCATGGCATCCGGGAAGCTCTGGAACGCGGCGATGACGGACGCCTTCTTATTATTAAGCTCGGTCGCGCGGGCCTTCGCATCCAGTTCCGCCGGCGAAACATTGATGGCGGCCTGCACCGCGGCCGTATCCGTGGCCTTACCGAGGCTCGCGAGGAATTCTTCCTGGTGTTCGGCGCTCATGGCCTGGAACTCGGCGATCTTCGCGAGCACCGCGTTGACCGCCGCGACAGGGTCCGCCGCCTTAAGCGCATCCTGCAGCGCGCCCATGAAGGCATCCAGCACTCTCGCATCGAGATTCGCCAGAAGATTGAGCATGTTCACGCGCTCGGTCACGTCGATGTTGAGGTTGCGGATCGCTTCGGCCGCGCGCTGCGCCGCGTCTTTGGCCGTCGCCTTCGCGACGAGACGGCCTTCGGCTTCCGTCACGGAAGCGGTTTCTTTCGCTTTTCTTTCCTGCTCGCTCTTGGCGGCCTGGTAATCGGCCTGGCGTCCGGCAAGGCGCTGAGCGCGGGCCTGGACCGCGGCCTGCACGCTGGCGCCGGCCTGGGCCGCGGCAACGCGTCCGCTCACCTGCTCGCCGAGCGCGGTCAGGCGGCTGACTTCGAGCGTCTGGGCCGCGATTTCGCCGGTCAGGCGCGCTTCTTCGCTCGTGCGCAGCGCCTGGAGATTTGCGATCTCGGCTTCGAGCTGGCGTTCGGTGCGGCGGAATTCCATCAGGTCGACCTGGCCGCTCTGGATTTCGGCCTGCCAGGCGATCTGCTGTTCGGGCGTCAGGTCCTGGCGGCGGTGCGAGCGGAGGTCGGCTTCCGCGGCCGCGATCTGATCGGAGATGTCCTTAAGGCGCTGCGGCAATTCCTGGCGGAGCTGTTCGAGGCGGGCCTGCGCGGCCTGCAGCGCCTGGCTCTGAGACAGGGATTCACGTTCGGCGCGTTTGGAATTCAAGTCGCTGGCGATCGAGCGCAGCTGAGACAAGCCGTCCGGGCTGTTGGCGACGCTCGGGTCGCTCTGGATCGAAGTGCGTTCGGCTTCGAGCGCCGCGATTTCTTTATCAAGCTGCTCGATGCGGGCCGCGATGTTCTCAACCGTCTGCTGGGCCTGCGCCTGGCGGCGTTCGAGCGCGCGCAGGTTCAGGATGTCGCGCATTTCGCGGGCGAGCGCGCCGAGCGAGTGGTCGTTGAGGCCGTCCGCGACTTTCAGGCCTTCGGCGAGGAGTCCGAGTTCCGTCGTGCTCATGTTCATGACCGCCGCGGCCACCGAGGCCATGCTGCCGATCACACCGAGCCAGCCGTTCAGGACCGCCGCGGCTTCGCCGAGTCCGGCGAGCTTGCCGGCAAATTCCTGGATGCCGGCCTGCGCGTTCATGAGCGCGATCCACTGGCCGGCGAAGTTCGTGCGGCCCTGCGCGTCCAGCGCTTCGGACAGGCGCGCCACGGCAAACGCGCGGAGTTCCGTGCCCAGGTTCTGCGCCCAGGCGGCAAATTGTTCGAGTTCGGCCAGGCGCGCCATCTTTTCCTGATGTGAAAGCTGCGTCTGCGCCATGATGCCCGCGATCAGATTGCGGATCTGCGACGCGAATCCCGCGGCAAAGCCGTCGAACTGCGCCTGCACGGCCGCCACGCGGGCCGCGGCTTCGCGGGCTTCGATGCGCGCCTGCAGCTGCGCGGCGCTGATGCCGAGCGCCGTGAAGATCGCGAGCGCGTCTTTGGCCTCGGCGAGGTTCGCGAGGAATTCGGCCTGCAGCGAGGCGTCGAGCGCCTGGAACCGCAGGAGGGCCCGCACGACTTCGCGGACCGTACCTTCTGCATCGGTCTGCTGCGAGGCAATGACCAGCGCGCCGAGGAAGGCTTCGAGGATGTTCGGCGCAAGGCCCGCGAGGAAGTTCAGGAGCCGCGCGCGCACGCGCATGTCCGCGGGCGCGAGCACCGCGGCCGCCTGCTGGGCGAACTGCTGCGCTTCGGCGCGGCGGGCCTCGCTCACGCGCGCCGTGAAATTGTTGGAAGCTTCCGTGAGGGCCGCTTGGGCCGCCTGGAGATTGGCCTGCTCGGCGGCACGGGCCGCGGCATCGGCGCGCATCTGCGCGAACCGGTTTTCGCGGGCTTCGAACGCGGCTTCCAAAGCCTGTTCAGCCTTGGCCACTCGGTCGGCACGCTGGCTGCGCGCCGCGGCGAGATCGTCCACATTCTTCTGCGCGGCCGCCAGATCGATCTGGTTCTGGGCTTCGGCCTTGGCCTTTTGTTCCGCGAGCGTGCGGCCTTCGGCCTGAAGGCGGGACGTTTCCGCGTTGAAGGCGCTTATCGACATCTCGCCGCTCTGGAACTGCTGCTGGCGTTCGGTTTGCTGGGCCGGCGTAAGATTGGCGGGATTTTGCGCCTCAAGCGCGGCCTGATTGGCGGCGATCTGCTTGTCGAGGGTTTCCATCTGCGTCTGCTGCTGCGCCTTGAGGTCGGCCAGCTGCTGCTGCGCCGTGGCATAAGCCTTGTCGAGCGTCAGCGCTTCGAGCTCCGAACGCATGCTGCTCAGCTGGCGGTTCAGGTCGCGCATCTCGTCCATGTTGGCCATGACGTAGGCGTAATCCGAACCCTTCTGCACGAGTTCCGCTTCGAGCGCCGGGATCGAGGCCTGAAGTTCCGCGATGCGCTCATCGGCCTTCTTCACCTGCTCCTGCGCCTTGGCGATCTCTTCACGCAGGGTGCGCAGGTTTTCGGTTTCCGCGACCGCGGTTTCCAGGGCGGCTTCGCCGCTCTCGCCCACTTCGGTCGACACGCGGAGCGCGACGGCCAGGAGCCGCAGGTCGACAGCCGCAAACTGCATGACGCGCGCCATCAAGGTTTCGTTCGCCGCGGCAACCGCAAGCCAGCCGTCCAGGACCGTACGGAGATTCACATTCATGCCGCGCAGAAGCGCCGCGAACTGGTTCAGTTCCTGCACCTTGGCCGCGAGCGCGTCCCAGGTGCCAAGGTTCAGCGCGATCGTGATCTGCGCGAGGAAGAAGCTCTGCAGGCCGGCGCTGAGAGCCGAGAGCTGCTGAGCGAGCTTGGCCAGCGATTCCAGACGCGCCATCTTTTCCGTGTGGCTGAGCGCGCCGGTGAGGAACGTGCTGATCAGCGTGCCGACAAGCGTCTGCACCGCGCTGCCGAACGGAGCGAACTGATCGAGGACGGCCTGGGCGCGGGCGTCGGCCTGACGCTGGTCGATGCGCGCCTGGAGCTCCGCCTCGGTCATGGCGAGGGCCTGCTGGATCAGGGCTTCGTTGTCGCCGGCGGCCATGAGCATCGCGAGGAGTTCCGTCTGGAGCGCGGCGTCCGTGATGGCCAGGAAGCGGTTGATCTGGCCGATCATGCCGAACGGCACGCCGTTTTCGGCGGCGATCCGGAGCGCGATCAGGAAGCCTTCGAGCACGTTCACGTCGAGATTCGCAAGGAAGTTGAGGGCCGCGACGCGCGTATTCAGCGGCACGTCCATGTTCCGCAGGATGTCGGCCAGGCGCCGCGCTTCGTCCTTGCGCGCCGCCTTCGCCACGACGGCATCCGCGGCCGCGCTCACGCGGGCCGTTTCCTGGGCGCGCCGTTCCTGTTCCTCGACGCGGGCCTGATATTCCGCCTGCATGGCCGCGAACCGCTGCGCGCGGGCTTCGTAAGCGGCATCGACCGCATCGGAAGCATTCTGAGCCCGGGTCGCGAGCGTGGCGCGCGCGGCCTGCAGCCCGGCAAGCGTTTGCTCTTCGGCCTGGATTGCATTTCCAAGACGGTTCTGTTCGGAAGCTCTCTGCTGCTGCAGCGCATTTAATTCGCCCTGGATCCGGGAGGTCTCAAGGTTGTAAGCCAGCACGCCTTCGCTCTGGATCAGAGCCTGGCGTTCCTGCTGCTCTTCGAGGGTAAGGTTCGTGTTCAGACGCGCGTCCAGCTCCGCCTGCTTGCCCGCGATCTCGTTGTCCAGAAGAGTCAACGTGGACGTAAGCGTCACGTGCAGGTCATCCAGCCGCGCCTGGGAATCGGCGATGGCATTGTCGAGTGTCAGCGCTTCGAGTTCCGCACGCTGGCTGCGCAGCTGGCGGTTCAGGTCGCGCATTTCTTCCATGTTGCCCATGACGTACGCGTAATCCGCGGACTTCTGCGCGATCTCGGCTTCGAGCGCCGGAATCGAGGCGCGAAGCTCGGTGATGCGCGCTTCATGACGATCGGCAACCGCCTGCGCGGCCGCCTGCTGGCGCTCGAGGCCGCGGATCTCGGCGATATTGCGCATTTCGCGGGCCACGACTGCCGCTCCCGTGTCGCCGGTGAGTTCCGCGACCTGCAGGGCCTCGGCAAGAAGCTCGAGGTCGGCCGCGCTCATGTTCATGACGCGCGCGGCAATACCGCTGTTGGAGCCGATCACGTTCAGCCATCCGGCCAGCACGATCATCGCGCCCACGCTGACGCGCTGCAGCGTCCCGAAGAAATTCTGGAGCTGGGCCTGCTTCACGGCGAGAGCGTTCCACTGCAGCTGGGCGTTTCCGGCAAACTGGGTAAGAGCCAGTGTCAGCTGCGCGATGACGAAGGAATCCACGCCCGCGAGGCCGTGCGCGTAGTTGGCGATCTGGCCGGCAAGCTGTTCGAGGAACGCGAGGCGGCTCATGCGTTCCTGCGGCGTCAGGGTTCCGTCCGCGAGCAGGCCTTGGATGAGCGCGTTCACCGCGGACGCGAGTCCCGCGTCCAGCGGGGCGAACTGCGCCGCGACCTGGATGGCGCGGTTATTGGCTTCGCGGGCATCGATCCTCATCTGCACCGCGGCAGCCGAGGTGTTCAGCACCGCGAGAATCTGCGCGGCGGTTCCGGCCGCGTTCAGCATGGCGATGAATTCCGCCTGCTGCGCCGGGGTCATGGCATTGAAGCGCTGGATGGCCTTCGAAATCGAAATCAGGTCCGTGACCGCCGACGTCGACTGCGCGGCATTAATGAGCGCGGTGAGGAAGGCTTCGAGCGCCCGGCCTTCGAGAGCGGCAAAGCGGTTCAGGAGTCCGACGCGGCGCGCCGCGGGAATGTTCAGCGCGGACACGGCATCGACCAGTTTCTGGGCGTCGGCGCGGCGGGCCTCACTGACTTTCGCGAGCACGCGCTGGCCGGCTTCGGCAACGGCCTGCTTGTCTGAGGCCTGCTTCTGGGCTTCGGCCCTCATCTGGGCAAAGCGGGCCTGGCGCGCGATGAGCGCATCATTCACTTCTTTGGCCGCTTCCACGACACGCGTTCCGGGCATGGCGCGCGCCGCTTCGCGGGCGTCAATCTCCTGCTGCGCGGCCTGGATGTCGGCGTCAAACTTCGCGGCTTCCTGCGCCCTCTGGTCCGCAAGCGTGCGGCCTTCGGCCTGCAGGCGGGAGGTTTCCGCGTTGAATTCGCTCATCGTCATCTGGCCGCTCATGAACTGCTGCTGGCGTTCGAGCTTCTCGGCTTCGGTCATATTCACGCCCAGGTGCGCGTCGAGCGCTGTCTTGTTGGCCGCGATCTGCTTGTCGAGTTCTTCAAGCCGGACGGGTTGGCGCGCCTGGAGGTCGGTCAGTTTCGCCTGCGCGGCCTGGAGGCCCTCGGCCTGCGTCCGCTGTTCCAGTTCCGACTTCATGCTGGCAAGCTGGCGGTTCAAGTCGCGCATCTCTTCCATGTTCCCCATCACGTAGGCGTAATCGGAAGACTTCTGCGCGATCTCGGCTTCCAGCGCGGGAATGCCTTTCTTCAGCTCCGCGATGCGCTCACGGTTTTCGAGGGCCTTGGCCTGCGCGTCCTTGAACTTCGCCTGCAGGCGGTTGATGTTTTCGACGTCGGCAAGCTCGCGTTCCACGGCGGCCGCGCCGGTCGCGCCGGTTTCGCTCGCCACGATCAGGCCGTTGGCAAGCATCCGAAGGCCGGATTCATTCAGCGCGAGAACGCGCGCCACAAGGCCGGCATCTTCGGCAATCGTCCCGAACCAGTTGTTGAGCGTGTTCTGCTGTTCGTCGCTCAGCGCGAGGAAGGCGGCGTTGAAGGCCCTTCTCTCGGTCCGGCCCGCGCGGAGGTTCGCTCCCATGTCGGCCGAGCCCGTGGCCGCGCCCGCCATGAGGATGGCGGCGATCATAAAGGTGCGCAGGCCCGAGTCCATGCTGTTCAGCGAATTGGCGAGCCGCTGCAGTTCCGCCAGACGCGCGGTCATTTCCGCGAACGTGAGGCCGCTGTTGATCGTCTGCATGACCGCGCCGGAAATCATGGCCTGGAGGGCGGTGCCGAAGGCCGCGAAGTTTTCGACGACCGCGTTGCCCCGTTCTTCGGCGGCGCGGCGTTCGTTCATGGCGATGAGCTGGGCTTCGGTCGTTTCCAGCGCCTGCTGGAGCGAAGCCGCGTCGGTCGCCGCCGCGAGCAGCGCCGCGTACTGGGCCTGCAGCGCGCGCGTGCTGAAGTTCTGATAACGGAAGACATGGCCGAGGACGGCCGTCAGGCTGCCGTTCTCCGCGCCCGTGACGAGCGCCGCGAGGAAGAGGTTGAGCGAACCCGAATCCATGGCCGCGAGATCATGCAGCATTTCGACCTGCGCGTCGGCATCCAGGCCGAACCGGCCGACCGCGTCCACGAGTTTCTGGCCGAGTTCCTTGTCCCCGAGCCGGTCGAGCAGGCGTCCCTGCGCGCCCTTCACGCGGGCTTCGTTTTCGGCCTTCAGCTGTTCGGCGGCCTTGCGGCTGGCATGATCGGCCTGCTGCTGCGCGAGGCGGCTCTGGCGCGCATCCAGCGCGGCCTGCACTTCCGCGGAGCGCTGCGCCGCGGCCGGCGTCTTCGAGAGGTTCGTGCGTTCGGCTTCGAGATTCGCGAGATGGGCCGTCAGCGCGGCGATTTCGCCGTTCAGGCGGATTTCTTCGGAAGCGCGCTGGCTTCTCAGGCTGTCGAGCTGCGCCTGGAGCCGCGACGTTTCCGCGTTGAAGTCCAACAGGCTCACGCCGCCGCTCATGAACGCCTGCTGGCGCTCCTGTTTTTCGGCTTCGGTCAGGTTCGTGCCCAGGTGCAGCGCGAGCGCCTGCTCGGCGGCCGCGATCTGGTCGTCGAGATCGAGGAGGACCGCCCGCGTGGCGGAGCCAAGCTGCGCGAGCCGGGCCGTGGACTGGCTGATCGCGGTGTCGAGCGTGAGCCATTCGCGTTCGGCCCGCGCGGAGCTGAGCTGGCTGCGGAGGCTGCGCATCTCGTCCATGTTGGCCATCACGTAAGCGTAATCCGCGGACTTCTGCGCGATTTCCTGTTCGAGGCCCGCGATCTGCGCGTCGAGTTCGAGAACGCGCGCGGCGTGCTGGTCGACCGCCGCCTGCGCGGCCGCGTGCCTGTCCTGGGCCGCACGGATCGCGAAAACTTCGTCCAATTCAAGGCGGGCCGCGGCGGCATTCTGATTTTCCGTGCCCTGCTGCACGGCGAGGCCGTCGGCGAGCATCGCGAGGTGCTGCGTGCCTAGCGTCATCAGACCGTTCATGAGCGCCGCGTCGCCGGTGAAGACCTGCGCCCAGCTTTCGAGAGCCGCGGTCTGCGCCGCGCTGAGGCCGCTCACGGCCTGCACGAACTGAGCGACTTCGCCCTGCGCCGCGCCAAGCGCGTACCACTTCGTATTGGCGCTGGCTGCTCCTTCGAGAGCGCCGGCAAGGCGGGCCATGGCCATTTCGCGGATGCCCTGGCTCATGCGGGAGAGGCTCGAGGCAAGTTTCGCGAGCATTTCCAGCTGCGCCTGCTTTTCCGTGTGCGTGAGGTTGTTGTTTCCGGCGATGCCGGCGATGAGGCCCTGCATCTGCGCGGCGAGATTTCCGCCGAGCGCGCCGAACGCGTTCAGGACTTCACCCGCGCGCTGATCCACGGCGCGCTGGTCGATGCGGGCCTGCAGCGCATCGGGCGCGAGGCCCAGCGCCTGGTCGGCCTGCTCCGTCGCGAGGCTTTCGGAGACATGCGCCATGTTCATTTCCTGTCCGAGGGCCGCAAGCTCGGCCGCGATTTGAGCTGTCGTCTTGCCCGTCAAATCTTCGGCGGTCTTCGCAGCCGGGGCCGCCGGAGTCTCGGCCGTTTCCGCCTTCTTGGCTTCTTCCGCCTTCTTCTCCGCTTCTTTGACTTCGCTGCGCGGCGCGCTTTGCTGAGCGGCCTGGTTCTCGAGCGCGAGGACCAGCCTCAGGCTGCGCGCCAGGACAAGCCCGCCGGCCGCGGCAACAATACCGAGGATGGGCGCGCCGATCGCGAACGGAATGCCGAGTCCGATGAAGAGCGGCAGGCCGGCGACCATGAGGCCCGCGCCCGCCACCATGCCGGTCACTCCCGCGGCCCAGTTGCCGAAGAGTTTCGCAACGAAGCGTCCGAAAGCCGAGCTCGGTTCCGCGCGTCCGGGTCCGAGGATCGAATTCGCGGCCAGCTGCGTCATCGGCGCATTGGCCTGGTCTTCCGTGAGCTTCGTGGGCAGGCCGGCCGACTTCGCGAAGCGTTCGTTTTGCGCGCCCTGCATGACCTTGAATCCGTAAGCAAGCACCGCCAAACCACCAAGCACGCCGAGCAAGGCGCCGGACACGCCGAGAACAGCCGCGCCCGCCAGCAGAAGCGGCGAACCCAGAATGGCCGTAAGGCCGAGACCCATCACCACTTTGCCCGCGGCTTCCCCGCCGAAGATCACGGCCATCGCACGGACCAGGAAAATCGGAGAAGCATAGAACAGCCGCAGCGCAGCGCCGCCGTCTTCGCCGAACTTCCAATCCACAAGTTTGCCGAACAACGTCGTAGGCGCCAGCAGATTTTCTCCCTGCAGCGCGTTGCCGATCCGGAAGCGGAGGCCGATCTTGATGCCCTGCGCCGGATTGACGAGCGGCACGCCGTCGAGACCCTGGCGTCTGGCCATGACCGCGGCGTGGAACCGCGCGTTGCGTGCCATCATCCACAGGCCGCCGAGAATGACCGGCAGGGCCGCGAGGAACGTGAGGCCGGTGAGCGACACGGCCGCGATCATGCCCGCGCCGGTCAGGAATCCGAGAATCGCGGTCATGCGGTTGCCCAGCAGGCTGCCGAAGAATTGTCCGAGGAACGTCGTGGGCGTCGCCGACTGGCCGCCGAAGAGCAAGTTCGTCAGGCGCGTCGTCAGCACGCCGCCTTCGGTCAGAGCGGGAGCCGCCGCGGCCGCGGCCTTGCGGGCTTCGACCTGCGGAGCCGCGGATTTCCGGTCTTCGACCTTCACTCCGGCCGCGAGGAGCTTGCCTTTCAGGTCGTTCATTTCCGAAACGATTTTCTGGAACCGGCGGTTGAGCGAGTTCACGGTGCGGCTTTCTTCCGCGCTGAGCGCGCGGCCTTCGGCCTTGGCCTGATCCTGGATGGCCGTGATCTTGGCCGCGAGGCGGTCGGCCTGGGAATTCAACGCGTGATAAACCGCCGTACGGGTCTCGTTCTCCTGCTTCTGCTGCCGCAGTGTTTCAAGCTGCGAGCGCTTGGCATCGAGCTTCGCCATGTCGGCCAGCAGCGTTTGCGCTTCCTGGCCCGTGACTTCGACGCCGTTGCGGAAGACGCTCTGCGACCCATCGGCGTTGACGAGGAGCATGACGTCTTCGAGCATCTTTTCGAGATCCGCGATTTCCTGGGTCACCGATTCGATCGTGACCGGCGCCGTGACTTTCCCGGTGAGGACATTGAGTTCGTGTTCCGCGGCCAGGCGCTGCTGCTTGGCGGTATTCAGGTCGGTCTGCGCCTTGGTCAGTTCCGCGCGGGCCGTGGCCACGTCCGTGAGTTCCTGGGACAGGTCCGCGGTGGGCGCGACCTGCTTCGCGCCTTCGAGCCGCTTCAGGGCCGCGGCCAGCTTGTCCTTAGCCTCGGTCGCCTTCTGCTGGGCCTCGGCTTCCGCCGCCGCGGCCGCGTCGAGCTTCTGCTGGGCCGCATCGATCTTTGCCTGCGCCGTCGCCGGGGCCGTGGTGCTCGTGGCCGCCGCCGTCGTAGACGCGCTCGCCGGCGCCGTCGTGCCCGGAGCCGCGGCGGTCGGCGTCGATGTCGACGTCGACGCGGCTCCCGGAGTCGTGGGCGTGGACGTCGCGGTGGACGCGGCGGCTTCCGCGGCCTGCGCCTGCTGGACCGCGGACTGCAGGGCCGCAAAGCGTCCGGCCACCTTCTGGACGTTCGGATCCGAAGCAAAGGCGTTGAGCTGCGGCATCTGTCCCTGCGCCTCGGCCATCAATCTCGCGGCTTCCGCCGTATTGCCGAGCGCCAGCTGTTCTTCCGCGGCGCGGATCGTATCGAACGCGTTGGTCAGGGCCGCCGCATTCACCGTGGCGCCCGCGTTTCCGTGTTCGCTGATGACGGCGAGGACGCCCGTGTCGGTAATCGCAAAGTTGTTCGCATTCGCCTGCGCCCAGTTCGGCAGGCCGAGGGCCGCGAGGGCCTGCGCCTTCGCCGCCTGATGGGCCGCGTCGGAGCTGAGGAGCAGCTGGCTGGCCACAAAGGTCGTGGCCTGGCCGTTCGTGAGAACCGCCTGCACGGCGGCCATCAGTTTGGAAGAGTCGCCGAGCGCCGCGGCGCGCGTGGCGTCGTTCAGGATGTCCGCGTCGAGCGTCACGCCAAGGGCCGCGAGCTTCTGCACGCCTTCGGGCGTGGAGAGAAGCGCCAGGATGATGCTGCCGAGCGCGCCGAGGCTGCCCGAACGGTTGGCGGCCGCTTCCTGCTGCTGCAGGTTCAGGAGGACACCGAGGAACGGGGCCGTCAGGGCGTCGTTGTGCACCATGCCGCCCTGCACCTGGGCGCGGCTGGCGGTCGCGAGCAGGAGCTGCGTCAGGGCATTAAAGGCATCGGCCACGCCGGTATTGCCGTTCTGCATCTGGCCGGCCAGGTTGACGAAAGCCTGCAGCGTGGCCAGGTCGATGTCCATGTCGCCGGTCGCGGCATTGCGCTGGCCGACGATGCCGTTCACGCCGCCGAGATTGATGACCATGCCTTCGCTGGCGATGAATTCGAGCGCCGAACGGACCGCGTCGGCATAACCCGCGGGCGCCTGGCCCGAGGCTTCGAGCGCCTGGGCGCTCTTGACGGCCTGGTCGATCACGGCCGAGCCGAGGAGCAGTTTCGCCGAATTCTGGACCGTGGCCTTGCCTTCGATGATGTCCGCGACGCGGTTGAAGAAATCAGCGGCAAAGGCGTTGCCCGCTGCCGCAGCCGCCGCGGCCTTGGACCGGAAATCCCCGGCCGTGGCGCTGGCATTCGGCGTCAGCGTGGACGACGCGATATCAATGTTGTCTTCGGCGCGGAGCTGGTTCTGAACCACGAAAGCGTCCGCAGCCTGAGCGGCGGTCTGCGTCCCCGTGCCCTGGGCCGCCTGAGCCGCGCGTTCGGCTTCACCCGTCAATTCCGAACGCGCCTGCTGGGCCTGGCTGGAACCGGCCGGAGCCGACCAGCCGCAGAACGAGCATTCCATTTGGAGAGCTTCAAGCGCCTGAGCCAGGGCTTCGTTGCCCGCCGCACGCGCCGCGTCCGCGGCCTTGAAGAGAGCCGTATTGAACTGGCGGGCTGCCGCCTGGTCATTGCTTTGGGCGACCTGCTCGCGGGTCATGCCCGGGACGAGCTGATTGGCTTGTTCGGTGGCCGCGGCAGCCGTGGCTTCGTCCACGCTGACGCTGCCGCCCGCAAACTTGTACGCCGATTCCGCGAGATCGCTGGCATTCAGAGTGACGCCTGTCTGCGCCGCGGCCTGCTGCGCCGCTTGCGTGGACGCGCCCGCCTGGGCCGCCGACTGTTCGACCTGTTCGCCGACGTAGCTGGCGAAGGCCGAGTGGAGTTCTGCGGACTGGCCTTCGGTGAACCCGGCGAGCTTCGTTGTAAGCGTGCTTCTTTCCTCCGACGTCATGCCGGCGGCGGCGGCCTTGAGAGCGGCAAACGATTCGAAGCCGAGCGAATTCGCAGCGGCTTCGGCAAGTCCGGACACCTGCGACTGGATCTCGCGCGCATGATCCATGATCAACCTGGATTCGGTTTCGACCGGCGTCGACAGGCGGACCGTGTGCGAGAAGAAGGTTTTGGACTCCTGCTGGCCCTGCAGGGTCACTGACAGGTAATTCTGCACGGCGCCCAGGAAGTCCGGCGCGCTGATGTTCGTGCCCGCGATCTGGGTCTCGCCCACGACCTGGACTTTGCCCAGCGTTTCCGGATCGAGCTGATTTCGGACGGCTTCGAAGACATCGCGGGTCACGAAGACGGCCTCGACGTCGGCCGGCACCCGCTCCGGGAACCCAAGCGCGACCAGGTGGTTGGATGCCCCCGCGCGCTTAAGGTCGTCGACGCTCTGGCTGGTGCTCGCAAGAACAAGAATCGCGTTTCTCAGGCGCTGGGTCAGGATCGCATCCGCGTTCTGTCCGAGCGCCGCGCGCTCAACCTTGAAGGAGGTGAAATGACGCTCCGCCGCGATATCCTCGGGCGAACGGCCTTCCATGCCGCGCACCAGTTTGGAAGCCAGGCTCTTCATGTCATGCTGGAACGACTCTTGGCTCATTTCTCCGGCGCCTTCGAATTCGCCGAATATCGCTTCGACCTCTGCGTTATAGGTTGCGCCGAAAGCGGCCGCGATCGCATCGGCGCTCTCGTTCACGGCGATGTTCTGCTGCTTAAGGGCATTGGCGCTCAGCATTCCCTGGGCGACCACGGAAGAAATTTTCCCCATGGCTTCGTCGGCCCAGGCATTCAAGGCGGCAGCCGAGACATGGCCCGACAGCGCCTCATAGCGGACTTGATCGATGACGCTCTGGATATGCCCCGCGACATTACGCAGCACGTGCTTTTCTTGCTGGTCGGTCGTCGAGCGGCTGATTTCCGCCAGCACCCCGATCATTTTCCCGCCGTTCTGGATCATGTTGGTGAGATTCGCAATTGTGCCTTCGATGTCGGCATTCTGCGCCGCCGTCAGATTCAGGGCCTGAGCAACGTCGTTGCCCTTAATATCCGTGCCTCCGTCGTACTTATTGGCCGTATACGGCGTCACGCTCATCTGATGCTCCACTTCGGCCTTGAATGTCTCGGTGTTGACACCTGCGACAAGCGCGCAGCTGGAGCATTTGATCTCGGACGCGAGGTTGTAGTACGCATCAGCGAGCGCCGTGTTCCCTTCGGCCTTGGCCTGGCGTGCCAGGTTGATCAGGGCTTCGCGGACTTCGTTCTTGGCCGCGGCATCGGTGAACGATTCGGCCGTGACCGCCGCATAGCCGCCGTGCGCGGCTGCGGCCTTGTCCGCGCGCGCCATGGCCTGGGCATCGAGGGCCTTCTGGGCCTGGCCGGTAATCATCGTCACACCAAAGCCGAAGTTCTTCATTTTAGTCGCATCGAAATCCATGGCCTTGGCAAAACCCTGGAGGGCCGCGACCTGGCTTAGGATGAGACCCGGATTGTTTTGCATTTCGGGCGAGCTCCGGAGGGACATCATGAATTGCCACGTATTATCGAAGAGTTTGAACCGCAGGCCCGTGGCCGCAATAGCCGCCCGGAAGGCCTCGGCCCCGCCTTCGCCCGTAAAGGACATCAGATAAATATTCAGGAGAGTCTGGAAATGCTTGTTCTGTTCTACGGAATTCTTGGCCGATTCAAAGCCGCGCACCGCGTCTCCGACGGTCTGGTTAAGAGCTGCCTGGTTTTGCTGCTGCCTCGAGGCGGCGATTTGCTGCAGGAAGGCGTCACTATTAAAGGAAGCGCCGAAAACCGCGCTGAGGGCGCTTGCGATCGCGGCATCCGTCACGCCGCCGATCATGCTAAGGCTTCCGCCGTCCAGCATGTGCTCGAGGATGATCGAAGCGACCGTTTGAGCATCAAGGCCGAAGGCCTGTCCGGCCTGAGCGACAGAGGAAACATCATGGCCCTGTTCCAAATAACGGGCAAGCGCCTGACTGAGCTGCAAGGTCAGGTGGGCTTCGTCGGCGCCGGCCGCGCGAAGGGCTTTCGCGTCCCTTGCGATTTTATAAGTCTGGGCATAAACATTCGATCCGAGGCTGCCGCCGCGGATAAATTGACTGATGGTCTGGTTAAAGGCGTTCAGTTCGACCTGGAGAGGGGTCATGGGCGCTTCTTCATTCAGCAATTTCGCGCCCACGGCCTGCGCGGCGTTCTCGACCATGTCTTGCTCGAGATTCGAAAAGACGGCCCCGACGGCTTCCGCCAGGAGCGTGTAAGTCCGGCGCAGGTTCGGATCCGCTTCGGCCGCGCCGGCGCCATTGATGATCCTGAGCGCGGCGGCCGCGGTCTCCCTCAGCTGATCGATCGACATCTTCTGGGTGAGATCCTGGTTTTGCCGGCCCGTCAGCGCGAGGCGCTGCATGATCATGTCAAGGCTGTGTCTCGCCAGCGCCCGATCGTTGATGTTTTGACCGGCAAGATTCGCCTGGACTTCCTGAGTGACGGCCGCGACCGTTTCCCGCAATTGCAGGCCGAAAGCATCCTGAGCTTCCTGGGATTCCTGCGCGTTCGCCGAAGCGAGGCCGGCCACCGAGCAGCTCGAGCACTTGCTGTTGATGATCTCGCCGAGCGCCAGAATCGCGGCCTGCTCCGCCTCGCTCTTGCTTTCGAAATTTTCATAGAGCGCCGTCAGGATCCTGCGTTTCTGGCTGTCTTCCATGCCCTCGGTTACGGCCTGAGCCATGGCGTCGAACGAGTCGAAGCCGAATTGCGCGGCAACGCCCGCGGCATGCTGCGCGACCGTGCTTTCGGCCTGCATCGACGCGACCGTGCGGCCCATCTTGTCGGCGGCGTCGATCTGGCGTCCGCTGACCACGGCTTCGCCGGCTTTATTATAGGAGCTGTACGTGATGCCCGGCGTGAGTTCGGCCGGGCCTTCGGAGGTGATGAGCTGGCCATGGGCGGCAAGAGCGCCCAGCATGTTCTGGCGCGCCGCGGCCTGCTGGTCGTCGCTGTAGTAGAGCATGACGTTGGAGACCACGATCATGTCGGCCGTGCCGCCGCTGAGCGCGCCGACCTTGCTCAGCTCGAAGTTATCCACCTGGTGGAACTCGACGCGGACGCCTTCGCCGAAATTCTGCTGCGCCGCATTGGTGTTGGCCTGGTCCACGTAGCGCTGCGTGTTGTCGATGCCGATGACGAGGATGTTGGTGAAGCCCGCGTCCTTCAGCGCGTTGACCAGTTCCATCGTGGTCGGGGCGCCTCCCTTGCCCAGGCCCACGTCCACGACCGTCACCTGGTCGTTCATGCCGAGGCCCTGCGCCGCGCGGTTCTGGATCATATTCTGGATGGCCTCCTGATGAAGCGGCGCGAGGCGGTCCCCCCAAGTCGTTCCCTTGGTCGATTTGTTGATGTCCGGGACCAGCGCTTCGAGTTCGTTATAGCGCGCCGCGACCGCGTCGATGAACGACTGAGGCACGCCTTCTATGTTGCTGTAGCCGACGCCCATGCCGTGCAGCGCGATGCCGTAGAGACGGCGGGCTTCGGTCAGATTGCCGTCGAGCGCGGCCTGGTTGGCCTGGCGCAGCAGGTCATCCGCGCGGCTCGTGCTCGTCGTATTCACCGGATGCGGCGTGGCCGTGCTGAGGCCGGCCGGGATCGCGCCGTAATCGAATGTGTCCTGCGCCGTGGTATTCAGCTGTCCTTCGATCAGCGCGGCCAGACCGGACATGTGCGGCGCCGCGGCCTGCTCCTCCGCGGTTTCGAGCGTTGTGGTGACATGGTTGAGGATCGAGCCGATGGCCGCCGTCTGGTCCGAGAGGAACTGCTGCAGGCGGGCCTGCACTTCGGAGGCCTGCACTGATCCGGCCTGGAGGCCTTCCACATTGACGCCGATGGCCGCCAGAGAATCCAGCATGCCCTGCGCGTTGCCCGCCAGCGCCTGTTCGATGAGAGCGCTATTGGCAGCCGCTTCCATCAGCCCCTGCATCGTTCCCAGAACGCTGTCCATGATTCTCTGGCCGAGGCCCGACTGGGCGAACAAGCCGAGGTTATTGTCGTCGAAGTTTTCGATTTCCGCGTTCTCGACTTCCAGGCCCGTGCTGGCGCCCGCGATGCCGGGAGCGCCTTCGCTCGCGATCGCCGCCGGCACCAGGAAACCGTCCACGCCGTTGAAGGCCTTGCCGAGCATCTCGTTCAAGGCTGTCGTCAGCGCGGCCGTCAGGTCATTGCCGGTCTTGGCCAGATCGCTGTCGGAAAGATTCAGTTTCAGTTCCTTGGCCGCGCTGCGGAGCGCCGTCAGGTCATTGGCGCTGAGCGCCTGGCCGTTCGCAGCCTTCTCGAGCGCGCTGGAGAGCGCCACAAAAGCCCGCACGTTCGTGCCGCGGGTCAGCATTCCGCCGTCGAGCTGCGCGATCGCGATGTTGCCGGCAAACTTGACGAAGGCATCCGCCATTTCGCGGGTGATGTTACCCCTGCTGACCATGACTTCGATGCGGATGAGGTTGCCGACCAGGTTGCGGAGCGCGCTGGCCCCGAAGCGCGAAGCCACGCGCACGTCGATGTAGCGCGCGAGGATGTGCTGGCGCGCCTCGATGCTGAGGTGCTGGCTGTTGTTGATGATCATGCTCAGGACGATGTGGCCGGCGGGCGTGAGCTGGCCCCCGCTGGCAAAGCCGCTGAACGGATCGGACAGGAGCGACATCATGGCTTCACGGTAATCCGAATCCAGGGTGCTGAGAATGCTCAGGACAAGCGGGCTGAGCGCGAGCGAATCCGGACCCGGATCGTAAATCTCGACCGGGATGGTCGCGGCCAGAACTTCCTTTGCCGCGCTCTGGACATCGCCCGAGCCTTTGAGGGCCGCCTGGTAATTGGCGACGGCATCGCGCAGGGTTTGCTCGGCTTTGGCCCGGGTTTTTTCCTTCTGGGCGTCGGTCACGACGGTCGGGACTTTGGCATTGTTGGCGACGCCCGGAATCGCCTGATGACCTTCGGGTATCGGAGCCGCCTGCTGCTGCGCCTGAGGCGCGGTGGAGTTCACGTTCGCTTCATGAGAAGCCCATGCGTTGGTGGCCACGGCATCCAGCTGGGCGCGCGACGCCTTGCCCAGGGTCTGAGAATCGCCGTTCTGCTGCATCAGGGCGCTCCGGAGGATCGACACAGCCGCGAGAGCAGCCTGGCCGACCGCATCGCCGGCTTCGACATTATTGCCGCTGAGGACCGTATTGAGCGCGGCGACGATCTGCGCGTCCGTGGCATTGCTGCCGAGCGCCGCGCGCATGTAGCTCATGAGTGCTTCGAAACGGGCGTCCGCGGTAGTCGCGGCGCCGATGCCGCTTTCGGCGGCCGTCGCTTTCTGTGAGGTCGCGGCATGGGCCTGGGCCGCGCGTTCGTCGAGCTTGGCCGTGTCGGTGACGAGGCTGTTCGTGGCCTGCCCCATCGCGGTCTTGTTGTTGACGGCCTGCGCCTGGAGCGAAGCGATCAGGTTCTCGATTTCGGTCTGAGCCGCCTCATTCTGACTGAAGTTGCCCGCCGTCTGCTGCAAGCCTTCGACCGTGCTCTTGGCGTTGTCGATGGACTGCTGGTAGGCCGCGCGCGCGGTATCCAGCCTTCCCTGCGCCTGCACCAGGGCCAGCCGCGCCGCTTCCAATTTCTCGGCCGAACCCGCTTTGCCGGCAAGCGCTTCCATCTTGGCCGTGACGTAATCATTGGCGGCTCTCGTGGCCTGGCTCAGCGCGCTCTGATAATTGCGCGCGGCGTCCTGCATCGCGGCGGAAGCCGCGCTGGCCTGGTTCGCGCTCGCAGCGCGTTCGTTGAGCACGGTCATGTCGGCCGCATTGGTCGTGGCCGCGTGCGTGTCTTCCAGCGAAGACTGCTGGGCCTGCGCGTGATTGTCGAGCATTTCGGCCATCTTTTTAATCTGCGACTGGACCGCCGGGCCGGCTTTGGAAACCGCGGGAGACGACGCCTGCTGGTTCAGCGCGGTCGCGGTCTGGCGAGCCTGAGTAATGGCCTGCTGGTAATCGGCGCGGGCATCGCTGAGGCGGCTGATGGCCTCATTGAGAGCTTCCCGGGCCGCCGCGACCCGCTGGGCATTAGCCGCGGTCGGGCTCGAGAGATACGCCTGCTGAGCTTGCTGGTACTTGCCCGCGGCATCATTGACTTGGCCGGCCGCCGTATCATACGTCTGGCGGGCCGTCGTCAGCTTGCCTTCCGCCGCCTGGTTGAGCTGGTTGGCCTGCGGCATGGCTTTCTGCGCGGCCGCGCGGGTTTCCATCTCGGCCTTGGTGTTCTGCCCGATCACATTGCCGGCCAGGTAGGAATTGGTGACCTGTTCCATCGTGGCCTGGTTCTTCCAAACCTGCTTGAGGCCGTTCATGAGGAAGTCCTGGAAGCGAAGCTTGCCTTCCTCTTCCCCGAACTGCTTGATCAGCATTTCGCGCATGGCGCGGATGACGGCCTGCGAATATTTGTATTCCGCGGACATGCCGCCTCGATCCACGGCTTCGGCCTTCGCGATGCGGGCCTGCGCGGCCGCAATGTCGAAGCCGTGGTCGGCCTTGTTTGCGTCCGGGCCGCCCTTCGTGTAGTCGGCGATCTGTTCCATCATGAAAAGGGCGAAGTCTTCGGCCACGCCTTCAGTGGCGTACAGCTGGTCGGCGCCATACTTGCCGCGCTGTTCCAGGTTGACGGCGTTGAAGGCGGCGTGGCCGAGCTCGTGGGCGAACGTGCGCAGGGCGCCCGCGAAGTCGTCCATGACCGCGGCGTTCAGGGTGATGGAGATCGTCCGGCCGTCCGCGTCGCGGCTGGCCTGGCCGCGGAAGTTCGCATTCTCATCGGCGATGATCTTGAATTCGAAAGCGCCTTCTTTCAAGCCGGGAAGTTCCTGGCCGAAGTAAGCGATCTGCGCGGCCTTGCTGAACGAGAGCAGGTACTGGGCCGTGACCATCTTGCCGTCGGCCGAGAAGATGCGCGCTTTGGTCAGCATGAACGTGAGGAAGTGGCCGCGGGCCTGGACGTCGATCGGGAATTTGCCGGTCTGAACCGCGTTCATGATCATGCTGCGGACCAATTTCTGTTCCGAGGCGGGCAGTCCGGCGACATACGTGTCCAGATCCTCGGCGAGATTCTGGCGCGCCTCGGGGCTCCGGTTCAGCAGGCCGTCCATCATCATTTTGTCGATGGCGCTCTTGGAGCCGATGTCGCGTCCCTGGTAGAGCTGGACCACGTGGCTCAGAGCGGCTTTGAGATAGCCCATTTCGGTGATGCCGAAAATCCAGCCGGCCAGCTGCATGGCGACCTTCAAGCCGCCTTTGATCTTGCCGCTCTTGCCGTTCTTGGTGGCATCTTCGAGTTTGGAAGCGGCCTGGGAAGTGGCCGTGACGTTCGGCACGGGCGCGGTGCGGCGTGACGTAGGTGTCGGCGCCGCGGCTTGTTCTTTCTTCGCGCCCCAGCCGAAGATCGACTGGGTGATCATCGCGCCGGTGCCGCGGGCGACCATGTTGTAAGCGGTGTGGAACGCCGAAATGGAACCGTAAGCGACGAGCATCGCGGTCCAGTTCATCGGACCCGCGAGGCTGGCCATCACGGTTCCGGACACCAGGCCGTAAGTGAGGGCGCCGACGATACCCGTGCCGAGGCCGAACAGGAAGTGGCTGCCGAAGCGCGCCAGCGTCAGGTCGCCTTGGCGATAAGCCGCGACCGTATGAAGCGCGGTAAACACGACGGCCTGCGCCACGATGCCGATGCCGGCCGCCCACGGCGCGGCCACGAGCGTGCTGACGGCGAGCATGGTGCCCGCAAGGACAAGGCCCTGGATCGCGGTTTCACCGAAGCCTTCGATGAAGCTCGCGACGGTGTTGCCGACCAGATTCGACAGGAACCTGCCGAACCAGGACTGCGGCGCGCCCGCAAGAGCCGGGGCCGAAGTAGTGGCCGCGACCGGAGGCCCGCGGGTCGTAACCGGCGCGTTCTGCTGCTGCGCCGCGGTCTGGGACTGAGTCGTGACGACCGTGCCCGTCACCTGCTGCGACATGCGGCTGGTCACGGTGCTGTTGAGCACTGCGAACGGCGAATTGCCGGCGGTCAGCTGCGTGCCGGAGGTCGCGGCGATGGCGCTCGGGATCAGCGCGTTGCCGAGGCTGGTCATGAAGTTCTGCACCGCGCCGTTGATCGCGTTCATCATGTCGGCCTGCGTCTGGCCGGCGGCGAGGGCAACACCCTGCTGGCTGAGGATCGAGTTGTTCGCGAGGCTGGCCGCGATCTGGTTGAGCTGGTCCTGCGAAAGCTGCTGGTTGGCGGACGCGGCCTGCTGGAGCTGGTTCTGCGCCGCGCGCAGCGAGAGGAAGGCCTGCACACGGCCCGGGCCCTGGGCGATGAGCGAAACGAAGTTCATGCCCTGGAGGTCCGCGATGTTCAGGAGGCCGGACGAGAAGGCCTCCGCGAGGGCCTGCTGCGTGGAGCGCTGGCCCACCGGGCTGAGATTGGTGATCATGATCAGGTTCGCGACCAGCTGCTGCAGGCTCTTGCTGTCGAGTTCCGCCAGCTGCGTCGTGACTTCGGTCACGCGATCCGCGCGCTGCGCGTCCGTCATGTTCGAGCTGTAGTAACCCTGCACGACGGCCCGCTGGACGTCGTCAAAGGTGACGATGAGGTTGGCCAGGTCAGTCAGCTGCTGCTGGCCGATGCCGTAGCCTTCGGAAATATTGTACGCCATGAAGTTCGTGCCGAACAGGTAGTTCACCGCGCCGGCCAGCTGCGCGAGGATGAAGCCGAAGACGCCCGTCGACTGGCTGGTGACCTGCGACTGGCCGAGCAGCACTTCCGCGAGCTTGCGGATATTTTCGATGCGTTTGGCCACCGGCGTGGTCACGGCCTGCACGACCGCGGTCTGAACCGTCTGTTGCGCGGTGCCGGAAATCTGGCGGAGCAGCGACTGCACGAGCGCGTTACGGTGCTCTTCGGTAATGATGTTCGCGGCGTAGAGCTGTTCGATCAGCGACACCATGGCCATCACGGCTTCGTTGAAGTTCGCGCTGCTCGCCGTGAGCTTGGTGATTTCGGACTGCAGCGTGTTGACGATCGTGTTCTGGAGGTCGCCGACAACCAGGCTGCCGAGGCTCGCGGCCAGGTTCTGCGAAACGTTCTGCGCCGTAGCCACGTCGACCTCCGCCTCGGCGAGGATCTGCGTCACGGCCTGCACGAAGTCCCGCACGGCTTCGGCCGCGGACTTGGTGGTCGTGGCGGTAGGCACCGAGGGCGTGATCGGAGGCGACAGGTTGTTCCGGAGATCCGCCAGCGCCTGCTGCGCCTTGGCCTGCGTGAGCGCACTCGTCAGCTGGCTCAGCGTGAACTTGGCGCCCATCGAGGTCATCATCGAGTTCATCGCGGCCGCGTTGACCGAACCCGTGACCGTAAATTCCACTTCCCCGCTCTGGGTGATCGTCACCTGCATGCCCGCCGGAATCGTGATCTTCTGGCCGGCCACTTCGATTTCCGTGTTGGCCAGGACCGTGAAGCTGATGTTGCCCGCGCTGTCGAACTGGAGCGTGGCGTTGGCGTCGATGGCAAAGCTGATGCCGCGGAAGGTAATCGTGATCGAGGCCGGGATCGTCGCCGTCCCGTTCGTGGCGCTGGCCACCGTGACCGCGGCGCCGAGCGGCAGCGCCTGCGACAGCGTGCCGTTGGAAAGCGTGACCACGCCCGTTTCGTTGACCTGGATCTGCGTGACGCCGACCGCCATCTGGAGCTGGCCTTGTTCGTTCTGCGTGACCGTCGCGCCGACCGTCGCCGCGACGGAGGCGACCTGAACGCCGTTATGCGTGACCGTGATGCCGTCCGTGCCGGCGAGGACCGTCGTCGTGACACCGTTCGCCTGGCTGGTATACGAAACCGAGCCGGACACCGCATCGACGGAAACCGTCGTGTTGCCGACGAGCGTGACCGTGGCCGCGCCCGCCTGCACCGTGAGCGCGTTCTGGGCCGAGATTCCAAAGAAGCCGAGCACGCCGTTGTCGGAGTTGATGATCGTGTTGGCCGGCACCGTCATCTGCGTGTTGCCCGCCTGCAGGGCGAGCGTGCCGCTGGCCACGCGGATTTGTCCGGCCGCCACGCTGACCGCGCCGGTGACGGCATTGACTTCGACCTGCGTGTTGAGGCCGATGTTGACCTGAGCGCCGTTGATCGTCACCGTCGCCGTCGTTCCCTGCGTCGAGAGGACGACGTTGCCGTTCGCGGTGCTCGTCGCGCGGACACCTGCCGCAAGAGTAATCGTCCGGCCGTTCGCGCTGAGCTCGGCCATGCCTGTCGCGCCCACACGGAATGAGAGGCCTGCGCCGAGCGTGGCGCCGTTGACCGTGGCCGTACCCTGCGTGACGCTGTAGTTCTGGCCGTTCAACGTGACCTGCGTGCCGGCCGTGCCCGAAATCGTGGTGTCGCCAAACTGCACGCTGCCGTTTTCGGCGAATGCAAACGTGGCCGCGCCCGTCGCCATATTCAGGGTGACCGTCGTGTTCTGGCCGACCGAGTAAAGGGTGCCGTTCACGGTGATCGAAGCGCGGAAAGCCGAGCCGGTTTCTCCCGTCGTGATCGAGACCGTGTTCGTCGCCGCGTCAACCGTCAGCGTGGTGCCGACGCCCATGGTGATGAGGGTACCGTTCACGTTGGTAATGACCGCAGTCGGCGCGGCCATCACCGTGACTTCGCCGGCGGCCGAGACCGTGAGGAGCGTGTTCGCGCCGACCGTCATGGTGACGTTGCCGACCGTGACCGTGCTGCCCCGCGTCGAGGCGCTGATGATCATGCTGCCGTTGGCGGCGATGGTGACGTTGCTGCCCTGCGTGAGCGTGACCGTCTGATTGCCGATCGTGACCGTCGTGTTGCCGGCGGCCGCGAAGACTTTCGCGCTGCCGTCCGCCTCGAGCTGCACGAAGGCGTTGCTGCCGAGCGTGGCGGTCATGCCGTTCACCGTCACCGTGCTGCCGGCCGCGTTGGACTGGATTTCGATCCCTTCGTCCGTGATCGTGATGGCCGTATTTGCGCTGAGGACAACTTGCTGCGCCGCGCCCTGCTGGTTGGCGACCGTGTAGACCGCGCCCGCGGACGTGTTGGTAATCTTGGCGCGCTGCTCGCTGAGGTTGACCGTCTGGCCCTGCGCCACGGTAAGCGTGCGGCCGCCCGTCTGGACCGTGACGCCGGCGGAAGTCGCCGTGACCTGGGCGCCGAGCGCGTTCGCCGTGAGATTCACGCCCGTGGGCACACTCACCGTCACGCCGTTTGCGGTGACGCTGGCGCCGGAAGTGGTCGAGAGTTCGCCCTGGCTCGAGAGCGTGAAATTCGCGCCCTGGCTGAGGGTCGTGGTGACGCCGCCCGAGGTGTAGACGGCCGCGCCGGAAGCGGCGGTGACTTCGAGATTCGGGCCCTGGACCTGGACCACGGTTCCGGCCGCGACGTTGAGCGTGCCGCCCTGCACTTCCAGGGTGCCGGAAGACGCCATGGTAAAGGTTTCGATCTGGCCCGCGGCATTGACGCTGACCGTCACTCCGGCTGAGAGCGTGACCTGCTGGCCGCTGAGGGTCGTGGTGACCGGCGCCGTGGTGGTAAAGGTGCGCGTGCCGTCCGCCGCAACCGTCAGGCTGGTGCCGGCGGCCACGGTGACGCTGGTGATGCCGTTATCGAGCGTCATGTCCGCGGTCGTGGTCAGGAGGACGCTTCCGGCCGTGGTGAGCGCGAACGAGTCCACGTTCTGGCCCTGGACGTTGACCGTCTGGCCGGCCGGCAGGCTCACGGTGGCCGTGCCGTTGGTGTTGAACTGGACCGTCGAACCCGCGGGCAGCGTGACCGTGCCCACGTTCGGAAGCGTGATCGTCGTGGTCTGGTTTTCAGGGACACTCACGGTCATGGCACCGTTGGCCGCGACCGTGACTTCGACGTGCGCCGGGACCGTTACCTGCTGGCCCGCGACCGTCGTGGTGAACGGGTTGAGCGTGCCGACCGTAGTACCCGGCGTGACGGACGTGACGCCGGTGGCAATCGCGAAGTCGATGGCGGCGCGCGTGATCTTGACGCCGCCCTTCAGGAGTGCGATGGCCGCGGTGAGCGTGGCATTGAGGACCGTCATGTCCGTGTCGGAAATGTCGATCTGCGTAGCTCCAGGCGTATTGTTGTTGGCGATGATGGCCTGGAAGGCGGCGGTCGCGTCCTTGATCTGCTGGATGACTTCCGCGAGCCGCGCCGTATCGAGCGTGAACAGGTTCAGCTTGCCCACGAACTGCGAGGCCACAATAAGTTCGGACGTGAGCGCGAGCGACTGCGGCGTGTTCTGGGCCATCACTTCGTTCGCGACGCGCTGGTAGAACTTCACGCCGGCTTCGACGCGGGCCGCATCGCCCGTCTGCGCGAGGGCCTTGGCGACCGGCGTAAGCGTCGGCATGCTGACCGCGAGCTGTTCCCATTCGTTCACGGTGCTGTTCGCGTTCTGGACGATCTGGAGCGCCTGGGCGACATTGGCGAGACCGTAATTGGCGACCGCGGCCGCGACCTGCGGGGCCGAAGCGAGGAGTGTCGTGGAATTGGCTTCCGCGGCCACCGTGATCTCCAGCGCAAGCTGCGCGACCTGCACGCCGTGCGTCGTCACGATCTCGATGATCGCCGCCGTGAACTGCTGGCCGTTCTGCGTTCCGTTGACGATGTCCTGGAAAACGACGGGCGCCGAAGCCTGCGCGAGCGTGAGGGCCTGGACCACCGTCGCCACCGAAGCGCCGGTTGTATTGACGATGTTGGCGATGACAGCCACGTTCTGTGCCGTGGTCAGCGCGGCGGCCGCCGTGCCCGTCGCCGTCTTCTGGATTTCCATGACAATCTGGATGTTCTGGGCCGTCATCGCGATCGGCGTGACCGCATGGGTCGGGGTCGCGGCCGCAACCACGGCCTGAACCTGCGCCACCACGTTCTTGACGGTCGCGGTCTGCGAGCCAAGGGTCGCCGAATTCACAAGCGCCTGGAAGACGGCCTGCAGCTGCTGGCCGTTGAGCGCCGAGCTCTGGTGCGCCGCGAGCACGGCCTGGAGTTGCAGGGTCGTCAGATTCGCGCCCGTGACACCGGCCTGGTGCGCGGCAAGGAGCACGGACACGTTTTGCACCGTGATCGTCATGCCGAACTGGTTGGCGAAATTGACGATCTGCAGCGCTTCGGTGAAGCTAACCGGCGTGGTGGTTTCGACGGCCGAATAAACTTCGATGACCTTGGCAAGCGCCTCGGCGATATTCGTCACCTGCGCGAGTTCGGCCGTCGTGAGCGCCGTGCCGTACTTGGTCGCTACGGCAACCGCGTAAACCTGGACGGCGCTCATGCCCGGCGCCGCGGCTTCGGAAACCACTTGCGCGGTCTGCGTGGCATCAAGCTGCAGCGCGGCGGCAAAAACCTGGGCGGCGATGGTCGCGGCAATCGCTTCGGTGACCGCGACCTGGCCGTTGACGCTGGTCAGGATTCCGGTCTCGACCCTGAGAACATTGGCGATCACATCCAAAGAGACTCCCTGCGCCACGGCAATCGCCACGGCTTCCATGATCGCACTCGAGTGCGCGACACCGGACAGCAGCACAATGGCCGGAGCCACGGTGACGCCGTTGGCGAGGGCCGTCTGGACGTTTGCCGCCTGCGCGGCAAGGAAGGCCATGACAGCCTGGACCGGCGTCGCATTCGGGGCGACATTCGCGACCGCCTGGGCCACGGGAACTCCCATTTGCTGAGCCACCGCGGCAACCGCGGCAACGGCCGGCGACTGGACCGGCGCGACGGCGGGCGTCGTGGCCTGCGTGGCGGTGATCGTCGTGATCGCGGCCTGGACCGCCGCGACCGTGTTCTGTGCGACCGCGGCCGTCACGGGACCGGTGTGCGTCGCGAGCGCGGAGAAGATGGCCGGCAGCGCGAGCGGGTTCGCGGATGCGCTCGAGTAAACACCGAGAACGGCCTTCACCGTTTCCGCGGAAGTGACGCCCGCCTGGTAAGCGGCCGCGACAACGGGCGCGCTCTGCGCCGTGACCTGCACGCCGATCTGATGGCTGAATTCCACGATCTTCAAGGCTTCGGTCAGCGTGATCGGCGCGGTGTTCTCGGCCTGAGCCTGGATGACGATGATGTGCGCCAGCGCCTGCGTGACGGTGGTCACCTGGCCGATCGCCGTCATGGTCAGCGCCACGTTGAACTGCGCGGCCGCGGCCATGGCGAAAATCTGGACCGCCGTGACCGGCGCGGACATGGCCGCGATCTGCTGGCTGATCGAGAGGGTCTGCGCCGTGGACAATCCGAAAGAGGCGGCAAAGAGAGCGATGACCACGCTCTGCGCCTGCACGTCGCTGAGCGACGTGGCTCCGAGGCTGGCCGTCGAGATTGTCGATGCGATAGTCGCGATCGAAACGCCGTTGGCCAGGGCAATGGCCACGGCCGTCAAGACGGCCGGCGACGTGGCCGCGGCGCCGGGAATCGAGGCGAGCACGGTGGTATTGACCGCCGGCGATGCCAGCTGCTGGGCGATGTATGCGGCCACGGCCTCGATGGCGTTGGTCGTATTGGCCGCGATGTTCGCCACGGCTTCGTGGACAGGCGCGCCGATCTGCTGCGCGGCGGCGACAACCGCGGCGGCCGCGGCGGGCGAAACGTTCTGCGACTGCGCGGCAAGAACAGCCTGGATCGCCGCGGGCGTGGCCGCGGCATTGGCCGCCGCCAGGACCTGAAGAACCGGCGCGACCGTCTGGACCGCGGCATTGACTTGAGCGCTCGTGTAAGAGCCGGTCGTTCCCTGCGCCGCGAGCGCGGCAAAGACCGCGGAAGCTGCGTTCACATTGAGTTTGTTGGCGCTCAGCACGTTCAGGACGCGCGAGAGGTTCGAGCTCGTGACGAGCGTCGGGCTCTGGCTGTAAGCCGCGACGACCGCGCCCACGTTCTGGGCCGTGACCGTAATGCCCTGGCTCTGGGCGAAATCAATGGCGGCAAGCGCGAGCACGCGCGCGGTGGCCGGCGTCATGCCCGCCAGGTTCGCGGCCGCGGCAATCGCGACGGCCTGCACCGGCGTCACGAGGCCGCCGTTGATCTGGCTGAGCACGGTAGCTATCGATTGATTGCTGGCCAGCGCCATCATGGCCGGGAAAACTTCCTGGACCGAAATGCCGGGCGTTGACAGGACTTGCTGCTTCTGGGCTTCGGTGAGCCCGAAGATTTCCGCCGCCATCTGCACCACAAATTCGAGCCTTCCCTGTTCGGTGATCGGCGACGAAACCGCCGCAAGCGCCTGGGCCTTGGCAATGGCCGTCTGCGTATCGATACCCATCGAAACCGCGAGGGCGATGGCCATCACGACTGTAGGCGTGACGTCCAGATCCACCGTATTGAAAATTTCCTGGGCGATGATCGTGGCCTGCGCCAGGTCATGCCCGGTCGCGTGCGCCACGACCAGCGCGATCGCGCGCACCGGCGAAGCGCCGTAAAGGCCTTGCGCCAAAAGCTGGGCGGCCACATTGATGTCGATATTGAGCTGCTGCGCGATGGCCAGCGCCTGGGCCATGGCCAGTTTCTGCTCCGGCAGCACTTTGGTCACGATGTCGATCAGTTCCGGCGTGGCCGTGATGTTTCTCACCTGCTCGATGGCTTTCAGGGCGAGTCCGGACTGCTGGGCCGCCTGCTGGATCAGGCTGGTGGTGATGACCGCGCCGCCTTCGGCCAGTTTCGCAAGACGTCCGAAGGTCGCGGGAATCGCCGTGGCATCGAATTTCGTCTTGCCGGTCTTTTCATCTTTGGCCATCAGCTTGCTCGCTTCAGCCATGACCGCGTCGATGACATTGGCCGTCACAAGCGTGGGGCTGGCTTTATAAGCGGCGACAATGAAAGGCGTGGATTGGAGTGAAACATTAACTCCGTTCTGCTGGGCAATCTTCACGGCGGCAAGGGCCGCGCCCGTGCTCAGGCCCTGCGCCTGGGCGTAGGCGATCGCCAGCGCCTGGACCGGCGTCACCTGGACTCCATTGATGACGGTCCTTGCGGCCGCCACCACATTCGAGACCTGCAGTCCATGGAGAACGCCCGCGGCCACCACGAACACCTCCGAGGCCGTAAGGTTCTGGGCCGCCGCCGCCTCCTGAACTTTCTTGACCTGTTCCGGGGTCAGGCCATGGACCTGGGCCGCGACCTGGACCGCGAGCTGCACGGGTGACGCGACCGTGCCCGCGGCGGACTGCTGGAGCGCCAGCGCGACGGCCTGGCCGACCGAGACACCGCTCGCCGCGGCAAGGGTGGCGACCATGACGACCGACGCCGAGACATTGCGCGTGCCGAGGGCCGCGACGACCTGATCGACGATCTTGACGTTGCCCGCCTGCTGCGCGGCGACGAGAGCGATGGCGCGGTTCACGTTCGTGACCGTGAAGGTCACGGTGCCGGCCGAATCGGTGCGGACGATCAAACTGACGATGGAAGCAAGGTCGGTCACGCCCATCTGCTGGGCCGCGGCAATGGCGGCGGCCAGCGCGAGCTGCGCGGCGGCCGGAGCGGCGGCGACAAGCCGGACGGCTTCGGGCGTCGCGGTGGCCTGGGCCTGCGACAGCGCCGCGACCGCGGCCTGGACCTTCGCGGCTTCCTGGTGCATCTGGGCCGGCGTCTGCACCGGCGTTCCCTTGTTCGCGAGTTCCGCCATCTGGCCGAAGAGGGCCGGCAGGCCGCTCGCGTTGTACTTGCCGCTCGCGTAAGCGCCGAGCACGAGTTTCAGCTGCGCGTTCTGCGCCGCATTCGTTCCCGTGATGCCGAGCGACAGCGCCACGCGCGCGACTTCGAGATTCTCGGCCGTGGCCGCGATGCCGTTGCTGACGAGCATGTTGACGAGCGCGAGCATCTGCGCCTGGTCAAGACCCGCCAGCGCCGGGGCGTTCTGCTGGACCGCGGTAAGCACGGTCTGCACGGCCTGCACGGGCGTCGTGATGTTGGCGGCCGCGGCATTGGTGAGGCTTATATTATAGGAAGCCGCGATCACGTGCGCGAGGACCTGGGCGGGCGTGGATGCCGGAGACGCGGCCAGGCGGTTCTGGACTTCCTGCATCTGCGCCGCGGTAAGGTTGAAGGACACGCCCAGGATCGTGGCCAGCTGCTGCGCCTGGTTCATGACGACCGTCGAATTGGCCATTTCGGTCGCGCGCGCGATGGCCACATTGATGTCCACGCCGAAAGCGACGGCGACGGCCACGACATTGGCAACGGCCGGCGCGAGGTCGGTGTGCTGCGCAAGCTGCGCGGCCACGTTCTGCGCCTGGACCGCGGAGAGCTGGAAGGCCTGCTGCATGACGAACGCAGCGGCCTG